>DOMW01000264.1 GCA_003510345.1 Clostridiales bacterium
GGCTGCTGCGTCCGCCTCCGCCTTTAGCTGGTCGGCCTGTGCCTTTACCTGCTCAAAGGGCGTGCCGGGTGCGGGCAGCGGGATACCCGGCCCCAGTACATACGCCGCGCCTTTTGCCGGGTAAGTGGAGGAAGAAATCTTCTCCATTTCTTCCCTGCCGTCACTGTATATCTTTTTGCGGAATATCTCGTAATATTCGCCTTCCTGCCCTTTGTGCACCGGGGTGTACGCGAAGGGTTCAAGCGACGGGTCCGTCACATATTCCACCTTTGTGATCGGTGATTTGGAAATAAGCTCAGACGATATCTCCACCGTATAATCGCGCTCGACCGTTCCCCATATCTCTACCGTGACTTCGCGGCCGGGAACGTCACATTTCACGATCATATACAGGTTGCGGGGGAAGTCGTTTACCACTTTTAAGTCCGGGCCATTTGTGGAGATCGTCGCGTCCTGCCCGGGCGGCGTATATTTTGCCATGATGGTGTGCGGCCTTCTGGCCGTGGGGCGCAGTTCCGCAAGCAGCGCCGCGTTGTACATCGTGGAGGAAACCTGGCAGATGCCCCCGCCATATTGCGGCGTGTACTCGCCGTTTTCTATCCCGAGGGCGATTGCCCACCCGTTCTCCTCGTTGCGCGGGCCCACATGGTTGTTCACGGAAAATTCCTCGCCCGGTTTAAAAACCACGCCGTTTAAGCTCTCGCTTATTTTCCAGATGTTATACAGCCTGCCTTCCTTTGAATCTTTAAATTGCGTAGTAAATGTGCCCATAAGCTGTATATCCGGCACGGGCTCCGCGTCGGCCGCCGCGCTTATCGTTTTGCCTTCGGCGGTAAACGGCGCGTAGGCCCCGCTTTCTATTTGCCCCGCCACCGTGGCGACGAGCGCGTCCATATCGATTTCGTACCCGTCATGTGGGTCGCTTTTCACCATCTCCCCACCCGTCGTAAGGGATTCTTCGTCGCTCGTCGTCCGAACTTCGTAGCCCACGCCCTGCGGGTCTATTTTCCAGCCGTACTGCCGCTCCATTTCCCCGAGTTTTTCGGAAATGGCGGTTTCGCTCCATGTGCGTTCAACGGGGAAATCCTGTGGTGCGGATGAAAATGTCTGCTGGCTCGCCTCCGCCTGCTTTTGGCTGTATTCCATGGCGGAAGCAAGTGCCGGTTCAATATCCACGGAAACGCCCAATTCGCCCGCCGTAAGCGAGTATTCTTCCGGCGTTTCGGAAAGCGGCGCCGTTTGTTCTTCCGGGGCAATTTCTTCCGATTCCTGCTCGGGTTCTTCCGGCGCACCGGCAGACGTCAATTCCATGCCAGACCTTTCTGTGGCGGAGGGCTCTTTCCCCGCGTCCACGTTATTCTGTTCTTTCACAAGTGTTTCCGGGAGTGTGAATGTCACCAGGCTTTCTTCGGCCTGCAACACAACAGGTTCAAGCGCCTGCCGTGCCTGCTCCATATCCATGCCGGACACATCGACGCCGCCTACGCTCACGCCCTGCGCAAAGGTGGTAACAACAGGCGTTGCCGAAAGACTGGGTGTGGGAACCGTATTCTGCTCCGGCTGGTTGCTGCACCCGATCAAAAACGCGCCATAAACTGCCACGGAGGCGCAGGCGATTATAATGGCTATGATAAGCCCTGGCCGTTTTTGTTTTTTCGTTTTTCGAAAGCCATTTTTTGCCGTATACATAACTACTCACCGTACCTTTTCCCGTTGCTTTGCTTAGTGTTTGTGTTTTCTATGCCGTTATGACGTCCACAAACTATAGCATGTTCCTTCTTTGCGTGTCATAACCTGTAAAAGATAATTTACAAAGTTTATAGTTTGTTCATATTCATCTCTGCTTACAGCAGCCCCGGCGCTAAATCTTGTTTTGTTTAACCGGCTTTTGGGGTATAATACCAAGGCATGGACAGAAAACTTGAAACATGATTCTGAATCGCCACGGGAGGGAAGCATGCCACAAACGGAAAACTGGCTGAAGCTGGACACAGCCGCGAAAATCTACCCGTCTATATCCCATACGCACAATAACACGACATTCAGGCTGGACTTGGAGCTTTATGAAGATGTGGAAAAAGACGCCCTGCAACAGGCGCTGGTGAAAATCATGCCGCGCTTTCCGTCGTTTGGGGTCGCGCTGAAGCGCGGGCTTTTCTGGTATTATCTCGAACCGAACAACGCCCTGCCTATCGTAAAGGAAGATAACCGCTTTCCGTGCAGGCGGCTCAAAGATTTTATTAATAACGGTTTTTTGTTCAATATAATGTATTATAAGAAGAATGTCATCATGGAATGTTTCCACGGCCTTGCGGATGGAGCAGGTGCCATTGAGTTTTTAAAAACACTTATTTATGAGTATCTAACACTTTTAGGCTACGATATTGACGCGGAAGGCATGGTGCTCAGCGCGGAAGGCAAAGTGCGCGCCGATGAACTGGAAAACAGCTTCAACACATACTATGACCCGAAAGGCGACTATCTAAAGCTCAAGCAGCCCCTTGCTTACCATATAGTGGGCACGGCGCTCGCGGATAATGTCATCTTCGCCACGCATGGTGAAATGAATCTTTCTGAATTCCTTGCCGTCGTAAAAAAGAAAGGCGTCACCGTTTCCGCTTACGTGGCGGCGCTGCTCATTTACGCGATATACAAAGACCAGGGAATGGAAGATAAAATAGTGAAGCATCCCATTATCATTTCCGTGCCCATAGACCTGCGCAGCATCTTTCCCTCAAACACGCTCAGGAATTTTGTCTCGTTTGCTAATGTAGGCGTTATACCCGGCAAAAATACCACATTTGACGAAATATTATGCGAAGTGTCCGCGCAACTGAAGGAGGGCATGACGGAGGGTGAGATCCGCGCAAAGATCAACAAAAACGTAAAATTTGAGAAAAATCCGTTTATCCGCACCACGCCGCTTTTTATGAAGAACATCGTCGTTTCAAACTCGTACCGGCTGTATGGCGAAGGCAGCTACACAATGGTGCTCTCAAACCTCAAGACCGCGAAATTCCCCGCCGCGATGGAAGCGCATATCAAAAACGTATACTATATGCTGGGTGTGAGCGACATGAACCCGCTGAACTGTGTCGTCGTTTCGTACCGCGATAAGATGGTGATCACGTTTGCGCGCGGCATAGAGCAAACCGGCGTTATCCGGCAGTTTTTCGAGCATTTCTCTAAAGAGAGCGGCGTCCGCGTCGCGTTGCGCGGGAACGAACAGGGAGGGCAGGCATGAACTATTGTGACGATTGCCGCGTGTATGTGGACGGTAGCCTGCGCCGCTGCCCGTTGTGCGGAAAAACGCTGTCCGCTGCGCCGACGGAAAACGAGCTGTACCCCGAGGTTGCCGAGGAAAAATTCATCGACCCGCATACGTTTATGACAGACCTCTTTATGTTCCTAACTTTCATTTTCATTGGCGGCGCTATCTTGCTGAATCTTACGGTCGACAACAGCTCGCCCTGGTTTTTACTGGTCGTCGCGCCCATACTGTATACATGGATACTCGTGCGTAACACGATTTTATCCGATGTCTATACGGGCGTGAAAATGCTGTTTCAGATGCTCGGTATTATGGGTATTTGCCTTGCTTACGACTTTGTGTTCGGGTGTACCGGCTGGTCGGTTGAATATGTGCTTCCTGTTGTGCTGGTCGCAGGGCTTGTGTATATCGACCTGTACGCCTACATTCATAAATCCAAATGGCGGGACAACGTCGTCTATGCCCTTGTATTCGTAGCGCTTGGCATACTTCCGCTCATCTTATATGTCACCGGCGTTACGCACACCATAACGCCTATGGTGCTGTGTACGGTTGCGAGCGGCGTCACCGTTTTAGGGCTGCTCCGCTTTGCGGTGCGCAGGTTTACCGCCGAAATGAAAAAGCGGCTGCATTTTTAGGTGGGCCAGGCGGCGGATACTTGGGTAACCCAGGGATACGAGGTTTGAACCCGTCCCTGCGCTGCTGATAAAACGGAAACACTTTCCACCGTGGGTAGCTATGACGCTGCCGCTGGGCGTCGAGGGGGGCAGGAAGATTCGGAATTTCTCCCTTAGTCCCCTCGGCAATCCCCCTTATTCCCGCTTCACTCCCTGCATCGCCCATCGGGGCGCGCTCGTTTCGCACCCCCCAGAGGAATACCTAAAAGCAAACGTAAGGTATTTGCACAATAAAAACGGGTTCGTGTTTGGGTGAACATACCTACCCACATCGGAAAATACCGCAAAATCAATTGAGCTGCGCCGGAAATGATGCTATACTATATTATGTATTTTATTACATATTTAGATTTAGGTAGGGGGCTTTTGTCTATGATCGATACCCGCTTGCTCAACAATACCGCATACCAAAGAAGCTATGCCGCCGGGCAGGCTGTTGCCGCGCCCGACCCAAATATACGTGAGTTTTATATTGTAGTCAGCGGCCGGGTAGACCGGCACATGCGCGGGAAGGACGGTACTGCCGGCCCTGCTGGCGCGCTTGGCCCGGGTAATTCTTTTGGCGAGCGCGCGTTTTTCACGGGCAGCGGCAAATGGGCTTTTACGGCCGGAACGGATACTGTCGTTTACGTTGTGACGGAAAAATTGTTTCCCGTTCTTGCGCAGTCGCATCCCACGGTTGCTTACGAGCTGCTGAAAACAGCGTACGCCGCCGAACAGGATAATGACCCCGTCGCCGAGGAAGTGCGCGAGTGTACGCCGGAGAATTATAACGCGGAAAACGCCGCGAAAGCGCGCGATGCTTTCCGTGAGAAGTTTAAAGGAAAGGCCGCCTCCACGGCGGAAAAACCCGCGGCGGAAGCCTCCGCGAAAAACAAGGAAAGCGCCGCCGCTTACCCCGCCGCTTTCTTTCCGGAAGGCTATAAGGGATACGCGGGCGTCACAAAACCGGAATACGCGAAATATCTGTATCCCGCCACATATAAATGCCCCAACTGCGGAAAAAACTTTGGGGGGCCGAAGGTTTTCATGTCTAAACTGCTGCCTACCGGCGCGCCGCGCTATGACCTCCGCAAGCTATACAAAGGGTTTGCGCTCGAATGGTACGAGGTGATTTGCTGCCCGCACTGCTATTTCAGTATGTTTGACGACTGCTTTACCGCGCCAAAGGCGCTTTCAAAGAAGCTCATAACCGAGCCTTTGGAGCAGGCAAAGCAGGCGCTGACGCTGGACCTTGACGGGGAACGCACACTGGACCTTGTGTTTTCAACTTATTTCATCGCGGAAAAATGCGTGGCTGGCTATGTGGGGCCAAAGCATCTTTTGAGGAAAATATGGGCGGGGCTGTCCTGGTTGTTTGAAGACGTTGGCGACAGCGACATGATGAAGGTATACGCCAAAAAAACCGCGCAGGTGAGCGAAAGCATTTATATGGAAAGCAAGCTAACGCCCGTGCAGGAACAAATCATGCTGCTTACCACCGCCGGGATGCTGTTCCGCGCGGAAGAGCAGCCGGATAAAGTGCTGAAATGGCTTTTCAGCGTTAAAACAAACAAGAATGGGAAGAAGATCTACGCCGACCTGGCCGAGGACTTAATGGAAGAGGTGCGCGAGCAAAAGCAGCGCCGGCAAAACGCGAAGTAACTTAGGTAATCGCTGATCAAATAGTCTCACAAATCTGACCACGATTTTAAGCAACGCTTACCTGAAAATAATTCATTGGCGGCTTGACGGGAAAGGGGACCAGTGATGACGGACGAACGGGTTTGGAAAATAAAGGACAGTGCGCAAAAGCTTTTTATTACGGAAGGCTATGTGCGCACACAGATAAGGCATATCGCAAAAGAAGCGGGGATATCTGTGGGCGCGGTGTATCTGATCTTTGAAAGCAAAAGGGCCATACTGGATTTCGTTTTAAAATGCGGGATAGACCCCGCGTATGCCGCGCAGGATATTGCGCTGCCTGTCAGGGAGGGCGATTTTCCCGGCCTGCAAAACGAATTGATGGCGGCATTCTATAAAAAGGGCATCGAGCTGGCAGAGCCACTGACGGCAAATATACAGGGTTATTACTATGCCGACTTGCTTTCGGATGCATACGACATCCTGTGCGAGTACGGCGCTTGCGCGCTCATCTTTGAAAACAACCCGGATAGCTGCGGCAGGCTGGGTTCGTTTTATGTGCAATACCGCGCGCGTTTTATGGACACATTTTTGCGGTTTATACACTTCTATATCGAAAATGGGCAGTTGCGCGCACTTGCGCAGCCTGAACTCAGCGTAAAACTGATGATAGAGACCCTTTACTACTGGGCGGCGCGGGTACAATATATCCGGCCCGCCGAGCCGGACGTTCCCGCCGAAGCGCGCAAAGCAGTGTGCATAGACGCGCTGCTTGCCGCGTACCGGGCAAAATAATACCAATCATAGCGGCTCGTAAAGGAACTATTTATGGCCGTTTGGCGTCTTAGGAGTACGAGGCAACCGATACTTAAAGCGGTTGCCTAAGAACATCCGGAGGTGTGGAATTATGAAACGAATGCTCGCCGTGTTGCTCGCCGCCGCCGTTTTGTGCACGGCGCTGCTTATGGGCTGTGACAATAGCGTGCTCCCGCGGCGCCCCTCCGCTATACAAAGTATTGAAAGCAAGGAGCCGGAACCTGCCAAAACGCCCGCGCCATCCGCTTCGCCCTCCCCGGTCACCGCGCCGCCGCAAGCATCGGCGTCGCCCACCCTGCCGCCGGACGACCCTGCGTCGCTTTTGCAGGAAACGACACAAGAAGGGCCGGGC
>DOMW01000263.1:0-1150 GCA_003510345.1 Clostridiales bacterium
CCACTATTTTAGCGTAGTCCCGAAGCCCGCCGCTTCGATCGACTGCAATGCCCCGAGCGCCATCGCGTCGTTTGCGGCGATGATAAACTCGATCGCGTCACCATCCCTTGAAACCCAGGCGTCCATCTTGTCTTTGGCTTCCGCCGTGTCCCACATGCCGGTGTCTTCCGCGAGTATCTCAATTTCTATCCCGGCGTCCTCGATCGCCTTTTTCACAGCTTCCGCCCTAGGTTGTGCGGCAGAGTGCCCCGGGTCGCCCATCAGGTGCGCGATCTGTATCTTTCCGTCGCCGTTTTTATCGAGCGAAGGATTGGCCTTCCACGCTTCCGCAACCATCTCACCCTGAATCTGCGCGCCGAAGCCACCTTCGGACGTCGAGCCTACAAACCACGTTTTCTCATAGGAATTCATCACTTCCGGATCCGGCTCGTTGTTGAAAAAGATCACCGGAATATCGCCGGCCGCCCCCGCCTTTTCCAGAACCATCGGCGCCGCCGTGATATCCACGATAGACAGCGCGACTACCTGCGCGCCTTTTGCCAGCATCGTGTCTACCTGGTTCATTTGCACGGATTGATCCGCCTGCCCGTCTTCCACGTTTACTTCCATAATGCCCGCCGCGTTGTCCCTGATCGCCTGTGCGATAAAGGTGTTGAAGTTATCCGCAGCGGAATAGATGCCCGCCCCCAGGATGGGGAGCTCGCCTGTATCCGCTGGCGCTTCAGAAGCCGGTGCAGCCGGTTCCTCGGTTGCCGCGCCCGATTCCTGCGCAGGTGCTTCCTGTGCAGGGGTCTCGGCAGTCGGCGCAGCGCAGCCTGCCAGCAGCACAAACGTCAAACAAACAGCTACGACAATACTAAAAACTCTGGTACGTTTCATGGTGTGTCCCTCCATATTCATATTTCAATATTAAAAATAGCAAGAAAGGGCGGGGTAGTTCAACATAGCATCTTTAGGCAATGTATTGTAATCTTTAGATGTTTGAAAATTGTAACATAATAATACCTGGTTACCGCAGGCATTCCGAGCGCCGGGAAAGCTAAACTGATAAGCAGCAACGGCAAAATAACAAAATAATCTTGTATTTCTTCACGGGTATTCCTTTTGGGTCAAGGTATCCCTGCGGGATGATTTAGTGCCTCCGGCGGTT
>DOMW01000263.1:1305-15614 GCA_003510345.1 Clostridiales bacterium
ACGCAGTGATACATTGACCCCAAGGGAATACCCCATAGCTTTTGATAGATCTCTCTTTCATTCTTGTATACCGATTCATACTGTGGAGATTTTTTGTCACGCTGAAAAACGCCCGCTTGCAGCGGGCGTTCGTTTTTTCAATCCTTCCTATGAAAATCCTGCAACGGCCGCACAGGCGCGCCGCCGCTTTTTTTCATCGCCGCGATCCCGTCAATACTCGCTTTTGCCGCCGCCATCGTCGTCATATAAGGTATTTTATACTTGACCGCCGCTTTTCTTATGTAGCTGTCGTCGTGCATACCTTTCTTTCCTTCCGGGGTGTTGACCATGATGTCGATCTCCCCGTTCATTAGCCTATCCGTCACATTTGGCCTGCCCTCGTGCTGTTTGTTCACACACTCGCACGGGATACCCGCTTCCTCCAGCAGTTTGTGGCAGCCGCGCGTCGCGAGGATGGTAAACCCATTTTCATGGAATTTTTTTGCCACCTCGGTAAGCTCCGGTTTATCCATATCGTTCACGCTCAGAAATACCGTGCCACAAAGCGGCAGCTTTGTCTGCGTGGCTTCCTGCGCTTTGTAGTACGCTTCGCCGAATGATTCGGACATGCCGAGCACTTCGCCTGTAGAACGCATTTCCGGCCCGAGCAGCGGGTCTACCTCCTGGAACATATTGAACGGGAACACCGCTTCCTTCACGCCGTAATGCCGGATGGGCGCGCGCGTAAGGCCCGCAACCGGCGACTTTCTGCCGGTGAATTCCGCCGTCATGATATCCACGGCGATTTGCACCATGCGAATATCGCATACCTTGGACACAAGCGGCACGGTGCGCGACGCGCGCGGGTTTGCCTCGAGCACATACACCTTCTCCCCTTCTATGGCGTACTGCATATTCATCAGACCGCACACGTTCATTTCCACGGCAATTTTCTTTGTATAGTCGTTTATCGTTTCCACTACCCTGTCCGACAGGTTCAGCGAGGGCAATATGCACGCCGAATCGCCCGAATGCACGCCGGCCAGCTCGATGTGTTCCATAACGGCGGGAACAAAGCAATCCGTTCCGTCACTTATAGCGTCCGCCTCACACTCGGTCGCGTGCTGCAAAAAACGGTCGATCAGTATGGGGCGGCCTTCCGTCACCCCCGTGGCGGCGGCCATGTACACGCGCAGCATTTCCGGGTCGTGGACGATCTCCATGCCCCGGCCCCCGAGCACATACGACGGGCGCACCATCACCGGGTAGCCGATTTCCTCCGCGATTACGAGCGCCTCATCCGCCTGCACCGCCATGCCCGATTCCGGCATGGGTATGCCGAGCTTGTCCATCATTTCACGGAACTGATCCCTGTCTTCCGCAAGGTCGATGGTCTCGGGCGTCGTTCCCAAAATATTCACGCCATATCTTTTCAGCTCCGCCGCAAGGTTCAACGGCGTCTGCCCGCCAAACTGCGCAATCACGCCCACTGGCTTTTCCTTATTGTAAATATCGAGCACGCTCTCCACGGTGAGCGGCTCAAAATACAGCTTATCCGACGTATCATAATCAGTGGACACCGTCTCCGGGTTGCAGTTCACGATAATCGTTTCAAACCCAAGCTCGCGCAGGGCAAACGACGCGTGTACGCAGCAATAGTCAAATTCTATCCCCTGCCCTATCCTGTTCGGGCCGCCGCCCAATATCATGACCTTCCGCGCGCCGCTCACAGGGGTTTTGTCCTGTATATGGTAGGACGAATAGTAATACGCCGCGTCGCTGGTTCCGCTCACATGTATGCCTTCCCACGCCTCCACGATACCGGCGGCAGTGCGCGCCTCGCGTATATCCTGTTCCGGCACGGCAAGCAGCATACCGAGGTATTTATCGCCAAACCCGGAAAGCTTCGCCTGTTTCAATACATCCACCGGAGGAATACCCCCCTTGTATTGCAGCAGCGCCTGCTCTTCCTCCACCAGTTCCTTCATTTGTTCGATAAAATACGCCTTTATTTTTGTGAGTTCGCAAAGCTGTCGCACCGTTGCGCCCTTGCGCAGTGCCTCATACAGCACAAATTGCCGCTCGCTCGTGGGGTACACAAGCAGCGCCAACAGTTCTTCCAGCGTCTTTTCGTGGAAATCCTTCGCGAACCCCAGGCCGTTCCTGCCGTTTTCCAGGCTGCGTATCGCCTTTTGAAACGCTTCCTTGTAGGTCTTGCCTATGCTCATCACTTCGCCCACGGCGCGCATCTGCGTGCCCAGCTTGTCCTGCGCACCCTTAAACTTTTCAAACGCCCAGCGCGCGAATTTGATCACCACATAATCGCCGCCCGGCACGTACTTGTCGAGCGTGCCGCATTTGCCGCAGGGGATCTCATCGAGCGTGAGGCCGCACGCCAGCATGGACGAAACAAGCGCGATGGGAAATCCCGTCGCCTTGGAAGCGAGCGCGGACGAGCGCGATGTGCGCGGGTTGATCTCTATCACCACAACGCGGTCGGAAACCGGGTCGTGCGCGAACTGCACGTTCGTTCCGCCGATTACCTCGATCGACTCCACTATTTTATATGCCTGCCGCTGCAACCTTTCTTGCAGTTCCTCCGATATTGTGAGCATGGGTGCCGAGCAAAAGCTATCGCCCGTGTGTACGCCCAACGGGTCGATGTTTTCTATAAAGCAAACGGTGATCATGTTGTTTTTCGCGTCACGCACCACCTCAAGCTCAAGCTCCTCCCAACCGAGCAGGCATTCTTCCACCAGCACCTGCCCCACAAGGCTGGCGGCAAGGCCGCGCGCCGTCACCGTTTTCAGCTCTTCGATGTTATAGACCAAGCCGCCGCCCGCGCCGCCCATCGTATACGCCGGGCGTAGCACAACAGGGTAACCCAGTTCGTCCGCTATAGAAACGGCTTCCTCCACCGTGTACGCCACTTCGCTTTTCGCCATGCCTATGCCGAGCGCGTCCATAGCCTTTTTAAACTCTATCCTGTCTTCTCCGCGCTCTATCGCGTCCACCTGCACGCCGATCACCTGCACATGGAAGCGGTCCAGCACGCCCGCCTTGCTAAGCTCCGCGCATAGGTTCAGCCCGGATTGCCCGCCCAGGTTGGGCAGCAGTGCGTCCGGCCGTTCTTTTTCTATGATCTGCGTGAGCCGTTCCACATTCAAAGGCTCTATATACGTCACATCCGCCATTTCCTGATCGGTCATGATCGTCGCCGGGTTTGAGTTCACAAGCACGATCTCGTAGCCAAGGTTCCGCAGGGCCTTACATGCCTGCGTGCCCGAGTAATCAAATTCGCACGCCTGCCCGATAATGATCGGCCCGGAGCCAATGATCATGATTTTTCGGATATCGTTTCGTTTTGCCATTCTTTACCATCCCTCGTTCCAAATAATTCTGCCGGTCATTTATACCATATACATTTATACCATATCAGGGCTGTTATTTCAAAACATTTATACTGTGCGTGACCCATCTGTATAAGAAGTCTGTACCGCCCGGCGAACCAATCTCTACGCCACCGCTTGCAATAATTCTCTCCCCACACATAAAATATCAACCCTTTTATACTGCCGCCGCTTGCGCAGCCCGCCGCGAGATGATATAATACAGTGGATTAAGCAGTTAGAGGCGCGTCAACGCATCAGTAGCAAGGGGCCAGGCTTTCGGTATAGCCGTTGATCCCCGGGAAAGAAAGGGCTTGACGCCGAAGGGGCTTTGCCACATGCCGGGGGCGGGTTTCTGGGTATGCAGCGAATAGCTGTATAACTGTCATTGCAGTGTTGCAATGTTGCGCTACTGGGTTCATCGGGTTCAGGCGGCGCGTAAATGTGCCGTTTTTTTATATTTTCAGCAAACCTTTACGATAGGTTTTTAAAGGAGGGTCAGTGACATGAAAAAGTACAATGTTGCGGTAGTAGGCGCAACAGGCATGGTGGGCCGGAAGTTTTTGCAGGTGCTGGAAGAGCGTAAGCTGCCGGTCAATAACTACTATTTATTCGCGAGCGCACGCAGCGCGGGCAAAAAGGTTTCGTTTCTGGGAAAAGACTATACCATCGAGGAGCTGACGGAAACCTGCTTTGCGGGCAAGGATATCGACATCGCCCTCTTTTCGGCGGGCGGCGGCACCAGCAAGAAGTTCGCGCCCATAGCGGCGCAGGCGGGCGCGCTTGTGATCGATAACTCCAGCGCGTGGCGGATGGATAAGAACGTACCGCTTGTCGTGCCCGAGGTAAACCCGCAGGACATTAAATGGCACAGCGGCATCATTGCCAACCCCAATTGCTCCACAATTCAGGCGGCTGTGGCGCTTAAACCGCTTTATGACAAGTACGGCATCGTGCGCGTCGTTTATTCCACATACCAGGCTGCTTCCGGCGCGGGCATGGGCGGTTACCGCGACCTTGAAAACGGTATAAACGGCGACCCGCCGCAAAAGTTCCCCTACCCTATCTTCGGCAATTGCATCCCGCAGATAGACGTGTTCGATGAAGACGGCTACACAAAAGAGGAACTAAAAATGGTTTTTGAGACGCGCAAAATACTGGGTGACGATAAACTGCGCGTCACGGCGACGACGGTCCGCGTTCCCGTATTCCACGGGCACAGCGAATCCATCAATGTGGAACTCGAAAAAGAATACGACCTTGCCGAGCTTAAACAGGCGCTCGCCGATTTCCCCGGCATCGTTGTATGTGACGAGGTAGTGACCGGCGAGGGCAGCGGCGTCTACCCCATGCCGCTTACTGTCGCAGGCAAGGATGAAGTATACGTAGGGCGTATACGCCGCGACCGTTCGGTGGAAAGCGGCGTAAACCTTTGGGTGGTGGCGGATAACGTCCGCAAGGGTGCCGCGACAAATGCCGTGCAGATCGCCCAGACATGGATCGCCATGCAGGAAAAGTAATACCAATCACTGCTGGCAAAACCTAAAAAATGAGCGCGTAGTATAAGCAAACGACAGAAACAGATCGAGGTAAAAAATATGCTTTTTAAAGGTTCAGGTGTGGCGATTTGTACGCCGTTCACAGAAGATGGCATCAACTATGACACGTTCGCGAAGCTGGTCGATTTCCAAATAGAGAATGGCACGGATGCGCTGGTCGTATGCGGAACGACGGGCGAACCGTCTACGATGAGCCGCGATGAAAAATGCGCGCTGGTCGAGTTTGCGGTTAAGCGGGCGCAAAACCGTGTGCCTGTCATCGTGGGTATTGGCGGTAACAATACCGCGGATGTGCTTTTTAGCGCGCGCCACGCGCGGGAATGCGGCGCAAACGGCGTGCTCGCCGTGACCCCTTACTATAATAAGTGCACGCGCAAAGGCTTGATCGAGCATTTTTTGGCGGTCGCGGACGCGGCGGCGCTGCCGGTCATGATCTATAATGTACCTTCGCGCACGGGCGTGAACATGACCCCGGACGTGTTCGACGAACTTGCGAGCCACAAGCATATCGACTCCATCAAGGAAGCCACCGGCGATATTTCGCAGATCGCGGAAATGGCGCGGCTCACCCGCAAAAAGGCGGCGCTCTACAGCGGTAACGACGACCACATAGTTCCCGTTCTTTCACTGGGCGGCGCGGGCGTTGTTTCCGTGCTGGCAAACGTCGTGCCGCGTTATGTGCACGATATGGTTTCGGCTTACCACGCCGGCGACGTGGAAAAGGCATGCGACATGCAGCTTGCTGTGAACCCGCTCGTGAGCGCGCTTTTCTCCGAGGTAAACCCCATTCCCGTGAAAACGGCGCTTCGGCTGATGGGCTATGATATGGGGCCGTTTCGCCTCCCTCTCACCGAGATGGAAGAGAAAAATCTGGACGCCCTCACTGCGCAGCTCAAGTCTTTTAAACTGATATAGGACGGTAGCAAATGATACATATACTGATCAGCGGCGTAAACGGCCGCCTGGGCCAAACGCTGGTAACATCCATTCAAAACGCGGAAGATATGGCGGTAGCCGCCGGTGTGGATATCCGCCCGGACGCATTTTCAAATGATTTTCCCGTGTATGCGGATTTTTCTTCGGTAAAGGAGGCTGCGGACGTCATAATAGACTTTTCCCGTCCGGACGCGCTGCCCGGCCTGCTTGCTTACGCATCGGAGCACAATATCCCCGCCGTGCTCACCACCACCGGCTACACGGATACCGACAAAATGATGATCGCCAAATATGCCGGGCACATCCCGCTGTTCTATTCCGCGAACATGTCGTTGGGCGTAAACCTGCAAATCGAGCTTGCTAAAAGGGCTGCCGAGATATTGGCGGACAGCTTTGACATTGAGATCGTAGAAAAGCACCACAACCAGAAAGTAGATTCCCCCAGCGGCACGGCGCTTGCCATCGCGGAGGGTATCAACAGCGTTTTGGGCGGTTCGCGCGAGTTTGTTTTCGGCAGGCATTCGCGCAACGGCAAGCGTGCGGAAAACGAGATCGGCATACACGCAGTGCGCGGCGGCACAGTCACCGGCGAACACGATATACTGTTCTTTGGGCCGGATGAAGTGCTGGAAATAAACCACCGCGCGCATTCAAAGCAGGTCTTTACCGAGGGCGCGGTGCGCGCCGCCCGCTTTATTTACAAAAAAGACCCGGCGCTCTATTCCATGACAGACCTCTTCCGGGATATCTTCCAAAAAATTTAAGTTCCGAGGTGATCCTCCTTGAAAAAATATGACGTGGCCATTATTGGCGGCGGGATCAGCGGCATCATGGCCGCGCACCGTCTCACGGAAAAAAACCCCTCCTTGCGGGTTGCGCTGTTTGAAAAAGGGCGTGACATCGAAAAACGCATTTGCCCCATCATACAGCGGCAAGTCAAAAACTGCGTGAAATGTGAGTCGTGCGCCATTATGGAGGGTATGGCGGGCGCTGGCGCTTTTTCGGACGGCAAGTATGTCATTTCCACCGAATACGGCGGTTGGCTCACCGATTTTCTCGACCCCAAAACGGTGATCGGCTATATCGAGCAGGCGGATGCGCTGCTCGTTTCCCACGGCGCCACCAAAGAGCGCTTCATGCCAAATAACGACCTCAAAACACTGTGCTTAAAATTCGACCTGCATATGTCGCAGGCGCAGCTTAAACACCTCGGCACAGACGAGAATTTCAATACGATGCGCGGCCTAATCGCCGATGTATCCAAAAGATGCGACGTGTTCACCGAAACGGATGTGCTCGATGTGGACGCGGCGGCGCATACACTCTCCACAAAAGACGAGACGTATGAGGCCGGTCATATCATATTTGCCGTGGGCCGCGCGGGCAGCCGCTTTTTTGCCGACTGGTGCAAAAAAAACAAGCTTCCGCTCAGTAACAATCAAGTGGATATCGGCGTGCGGGTGGAACTGCCCGCCTGTGTTTGGGAGCACTTTTCCCGGCATATCTACGAGCCAAAAATCTGGTACCGCAGCAAGGTATACGGCGACACCACGCGCATGTTTTGTTTTAATGAAAAAGGCAGCGTCGTCACGGAAAACACGGCGGGCGTACTCACCGTAAACGGGCATTCCTACCGCGACCAAAGCCGTAAAACGGAAAATTCAAATTTTGCTTTGCTGTGCACGATGCGCTTTACCGAGCCATTTAAAGAACCGATCGAATACGCGCGGTATGTGGCCAGCCTTGCGAACCTCATCAGCGGCGGCAGTGTGCTTGTGCAGCGTTTGGGCGACCTGCGCGAGGGGCGGCGCACCAACGAAGCGCGGCTTTCGCAATCCACCACACATCCCACATTGAACGCTGTTCCAGGTGATCTGAGCTTGTGCCTGCCTAAAAGGCAACTTGATAATATCATCGAGACGCTGGAAGCGTTAGATCAAGTGGCCCCCGGCACGGCGAATTACGATACACTTTTATATGGCGTGGAATGCAAATATTATTCGGCGCGCCCGCACAGCGATGATTTTGAACTTTCCGGCCTGCGTCGCATTTATGCGACGGGCGACGGCGCGGGTTTCACGCGGTCGCTTTCGCAGGCTGCGGCAAACGGCCTGTATGTGGCGGATAAAATATTGCGAGAGTCTCGGTAAGATCGCTTTCCAATAAGACATGACTTTCTATGATTGTCCGTACCCTTAGAGCAACAAAAAACCACCGGAATACCCGATGGTTTTTCATTTAACCTAGGCAAGCGCTAATCAATTCAAGCCGCGCGTCTTTCCGGCCCTTTTCGCCCGTGGCAGCGCCGCCAGAACCCGCTCTTAGCGCTGCTAGGAACGGAACCTGCCGACATTGCCACAGACAAAAATTGCTCGGAAATCCACGGACTCGCTTTAATCAGCGCTTACCTAACATTATTTCGCCGCCGCTTTTCCTTTTGACTGCGCCGCATACTTCGGGCGCGCCACATAGTGCGTGTGCAATATCTCATGTGCCTTGTGGCTGTTCGGCTCGCCCAAATATTCCTTATACAATTTCTGGATATCCGGGTTTTTATGAGACTTCCGGATGGGCATCTCTTTATCTTCCGCGTAAGTCGCGTTTGCCCGCAGCACACGCGGGTCTTTGATATTTCGGATGCGCGCGGAAACGATGGGCTGGCCGCCGCCGTTCACGCAGCCGCCGGGGCAGCCCATCACTTCAATAAAGTGGTATTCCTTTTCCCCGCGTTTCACCGCGTCAAGCAGCTTCCTCGCGTTCCCCAGGCCAGACGCCACCGCCACCTTCACTTTGAGGTCGCCGATCGGCACTTCCGCTTCCTTGATACCCTTTACGCCGCGCACTTCGGTGAAGTCGATCTTCTCAAGGTCTTTACCCGTCACCACATCGGCGACTGTCCTTAAAGCCGCCTCCATCACGCCACCCGTTACGCCGAATATCGCCGCCGCGCCCGTGGACGTGCCCAGCATATCGTCAAACGGTTCGTCCGCAAGGTTCACAAAATCGATATTCGCTTCTTTTATCATCTGCGCAATCTCGCGCGTTGTCACCACCGCGTCCACATCTGGGAAACCGGAAGCGTTCTCGCCGTCGCGCTGCCGCTCAAATTTCTTGGCGGTGCATGGCATTACAGACACCATAAATATTTTGGAAGGGTCTATCCCCTCTTTTTCCGCGTAATACGTTTTTACGATCGCGCCCAGCATTTGGTGCGGCGATTTACACGAAGACATATGCTCCAGCATATCCGGATAAAATGTCTCGCAGAACTTGACCCAGCCGGGCGAACAGGATGTGATCATGGGCAGTGTGCCGCCGTTCTTGATCCTGCCCAGCAGTTCGTGCCCTTCTTCCATGATCGTAAGGTCGGCGCCAAAATCCGTATCAAACACCTTATCGAACTTCAGCCTTTTGAGCGCCGCGGCAAGCTTGCCCGTCACGCGGGTGCCCATGGGCATTCCAAACTCCTCGCCCAACGCGAAACGAACCGCCGGCGCAGGCTGGACGATCACGTATTTATCGGGGTCGTGCAGCGCGGCCCACACATTGTCCGTTTCATTCTTTTCGGTAAGCGCGCCCACCGGGCAGGCCATGATGCACTGGCCGCAGTTGATACAGTTTACATCCGTTAGGGAACGCCCCCACACAGGCTCCACCATTGTCTTAAAGCCGCGGTTTGTCGCGCCAATCGCGCCCACGCCCTGCACGGTTTCGCACATGGAAACACAGCGCTTGCACAGCAGGCATTTATTCGGATCACGCACCACGCTCACCGAGCCTTCATCCTTGCCGCGCACCAGCCGCTCTCCCGAATACTTAATGTTCGTAACGCCCAGGTCATCGCAAAGCTTTTGTAACTCACAGTTCTGGTTTCTCGGGCAGATCAAACACTCCCTGTCGTGGTTGGAAAGAAGCAGGTCAAGCGTCGCGCGCTTTGTTTTAAGAACCTTCTCCGAATTTGTGCTGACTTCCATCCCTTCCGCCACGGGCAGCACACACGCCGCCTGAAGCACGGGGTTGCCCACAACCTCTACCATGCACACGCGGCACGCGCCGATCGCGTTTACACCGCGCAGGTAGCATAACGTGGGGATTTCTATATTCGCAGCCCTCGCGGCGTCAAGTACGGACGTGTTATCCGCCACTTCCACCTTTACGCCATCTATTGTAACCGATACCATAGTTATTGTTTCTCCCTTCTTTACCGCTTAATCGCCGAGAATTTGCACTTTTCAATGCACGCGCCACACTTGATGCACTTGTCCGGGTCAATGTGGTGCGGCTGCTTTTTCTCTCCCGATATCGCTTCCGCCGGGCACACACGCTTGCACATGCCGCAGCCGATACACTTATCCGTAATGATCTCGTAGGCGAGCAGCGCCTGGCAATGCCCCGCCGGGCATCTCTTTTCATTGATATGCGCTTCGTATTCATCCCTGAAATACCGGATGGTGGAAAGCACGGGCTGCGGCGCCGATTTTCCCAGCCCGCAAAGCGCGCCCGCTTTGATGCTTTCTCCAAGCTCAACCAGTTTTTCAATATCGCCCCTCTGCCCCTTACCGTCGGTAATGCGCTGCAAAATCTCCAGCATTCTCTTTGTGCCGATACGGCAGGGCGGGCATTTACCACACGATTCGTCCACGGTGAAATCGAGGAAGAACTTTGCCACGTCTACCATGCAGTTATCTTCATCCATTACGATAAGCCCGCCCGACCCCATCATAGAGCCGATGCCCGTCAGCGTTTCATAATCGATCGGCAGATCCAGATGTTCCGTAGGGATGCAGCCACCCGAAGGGCCGCCCGTCTGCGCCGCCTTGAACTTTTTTCCATCCGGGATGCCGCCGCCGATCTCATAAATAACCTCGCGCAGCGTCGTACCCATGGGGATCTCCACAAGGCCGGTGTTGTTGATCTTACCGCCCAGCGCAAACACTTTCGTGCCCTTGGATTTTTCCGTACCCATAGACGTGAACCAGTCCGCCCCTTTGAGGAAAATCACCGGGATATTCGCGAACGTTTCCACGTTGTTAATGATGGTAGGTTTGCCGAAAAGGCCTTTATTTGCCGGGAACGGCGGTTTGGGCCTCGGTTCGCCGCGCCGCCCTTCGATCGACTCCAAAAGCGCCGTCTCCTCGCCGCAGACAAACGCGCCCGCGCCAAGGCGTATCTCTATATCAAAACTGAACGCCGTGTCAAAAATACTTTTTCCCAGCAGGCCGTATTCGCGCGCCTGGTCAATGGCGATCTGCAAGCGTTTCACCGCGATGGGGTATTCCGCACGCACATATACATAGCCCATGTTCGCGCCGATCGCGTAACCCGCGATAGCCATCGCCTCTACGACACTGTGCGGGTCGCCTTCCAGAATGGAACGATCCATAAACGCACCCGGGTCACCTTCGTCCGCGTTACACACCACGTACTTCTGCGCGTCCTTCGCGTTCATCGCAAACTGCCATTTTAAAGCGGTGGGGAAACCGGCGCCGCCGCGCCCGCGCAGCCCCGACGCCTTGACTACGCCAATCACCTGCTCGGGCGTCATCTCCGTAAGGCAGGTTCCCAAAGCCTTGTATCCGTCAAACGCGATATATTCGTCGATTTGTTCGGGGTCGATCACGCCGCAGTTTCTAAGCGCCACGCGCTCCTGCTTTTTATAAAACTCTATCTCATCGAGCGTGGTGGCGACTTCTGCGACATCTTCCTCCTTGTGCAGCAGGCGTTGCACGATCCTGCCCTTTAAAAGATGCTCTTCCACAATTTCCGCGACGTCGTTCGGACTCACATGGCTGTAAAACGCGCCTTCCGGATATATGATTACAATAGGCCCGGCCTCGCAAAGGCCGAAGCAACCTGTCCGCACTACTTTAACTTCTTTGTCCAGGCCTTTTTCCGCAATTTCAGACTCGAACTTTTTGATGATCTCCGGCGAACCGGACGATGTGCAGCCCGTACCTCCACAGACAAGCACGTGGGAACGAAAAAACTCCATCTACGCTTCCTCCAATTTATCTATTTAGCCGATTTTTGTTCGTAATACCCAATGGTATACTCTGTCACAACAGTACCGTTTACCAGATGACTGTTCACGATTTTCGGCACCATATCCGGCGTCACCTTAACATAAGTCACTTTTTCCTCTCCCGGAATGTACACTTCCACAAGCGGCTCCAGCCTGCATACGCCTATGCAGCCCGTCTGCGATACGGACACATCCGCCAAATTGCGTTTTGCGACTTCATCAACAAAAGCCTGCAACACAGGCCGCGCACCCGCCGCGATGCCACACGTCGCCATACCCACCACAACGCGCTTTTCCGCGTCCTGCTTTCGGACGTCTACTTTTTTGAGCGCCCGCTCCCTGATCTTTTCCAATTCCTGCAACGATTTCATGCTATGTTAAACCTCCAAATAATAATCTATTACTATAAACATAAAGTATTATGTTAAAAACTTAACAATGTCCGGGCAAAAAAAATACACCGAAGCTCCTGCATTTATTATTATAGCAAGCAAACCGCTTATCTGCAACTGTTTTGTTTCCCTATATTTTTTTGCCTTTTCCCCGTTTTTCTGCTACAATCGCCATAGTGGAAAGCGGCTTATGCCGCTTCTCCCCATAGGCGGTACCGCACAATTCCGGTACTGTTTTACATAAAATGGCGCTTACGAGCGCCATTTTCCGTACTAAGACTATTGCTAATGCACCATATCGCCCGGCCTGCCTCCGGCGCAGTCCTTTTCCAGTTTACCTACCAGAAGCTCACATCTGGTTACGAGGTCGTTGTATCGCACAATCTCTTTGAGCGTAAGCGCGCGCTTTTTCCCCATCTCCAAAAGGTTCTCCAAAAAAGCACCCACCAGCATACACAGCAAAGAATACTGGTTAAGCGGGATGACCGGCCGCTTTTTACAAAGCTCGGCCACCAGATATTCCATCTGCTCATTCTTCTCATCCTGCGACATGGAAAAATTGATTGACATAACCATGATCGCCCGGTCTTCCGCACTTATGTACCCGTCTAAACAATGAATCGGCATATTGTTCCACCTCTGTTATATTGATACAATTATATCATACCGCTTTTCTTCCCAGCCTAAAATTCATAGTCTTTTAATACTTAGCAAATAACAAAGCAAAAGCCGCCCATATAAACATGGACAGCCCGGTCAGTTACTACTATTTTTTCACACTATGAACTCACGCCACATGCAGGTAAACATCCAGCCCTTCATTCAGCCATTGTGATTGGATCGCTTTTATCTCATCCCAATTATCGCTCTGGTAAGAACGCTTGCATTCTCCATTCCGATAAGCTACAATCTCAAATTTGGTTTTCATGGCGCCGCACCTCCCGGCAATGCTTCATCATTCATGGAATATTATGTAAATCTATGTTATTATATTATCGGCGCAAACGCGGTAAACTTAACGGCAAACACGCCTTTTTGTACGGAAATGCCGTGAAAACATAAAAAGTGATTCACAAAACACATAAAAAGTCTTATAATCATAATCATTGGGGGAATAATAGTAGTATGATATTAAGTAAAGCGAAGCGGGCACAGGTCGAGGAATTCTTGGGTGATATTCTGGACGCCCAAAATGAAGAAATCATTGTTTCCCGCGGCGGCGGAAAGGATTGCAGTGTTCTGTTTACAAACACCGCGGCAGACCGCAGGCTGGAGGAACACGCAAAATCCGATCAAAGTTGTAAAACAGGATACGCCAGCCTCTTTCCCGCTCTTTGCTCCCATTGCCCGTTCAAAAATCCCAAAACAACGAACTTCCCTTCGACTTTTGAGCTCCGGGATGAAAGCGGAAACTATTTTTCCGCCACTATAAATACCCTGGTCTGGCTGGACGACAGGCCCGCCGTAATATTCTATTTGCGCGACATACAGAAAGAACGCGACATTAATGAGCGGCTTTATAACCTTGCGTATATCGACCAGCTTACAGGCGTACCCAACCGCACAAAATTCCGTGAAGATTTTGCCGCGGTACAGGACGCGCTGATGGAAAACAAAATTTGCGGTATGGTCGCGCTTTTCGACCTTGATAATTTCAAAGCGATCAACGATACATACGGCCACAATACAGGTGACGTCCTTCTGCGCCGCATTACGGAGCACCTTTCCGGAAACGACACCTACGACGGGCATTTATACCGCCTCGGGGGCGATGAATTCGTATTGTTTTACCACACAAAACAAAATACGTTCGCCACGCCGGAGGAATTGAGAGAACATTACGAACAGTTGGTGCAGGGCGCGTTTTTGTCCTATACCATGCCCACCATAGATAAATCGTGTACCATCAGTATGGGGATCTCGTTTTTCCCGGAACATGGCGCCACTTCGTCGGAATTGCTGCGCAAAGCGGATATCGCGCTGTATCAGTCTAAAAAAGCCGGGCGCAACAGGCTCTCCGTATTCGAAGACC
>DOMW01000263.1:15671-17113 GCA_003510345.1 Clostridiales bacterium
GACCGTAGCGAGACCGACCGCCGGGAAGACGACGAGGATTCCATCAACCTGACGGAATTTGACCGTACAATGGACGCGCTTGGGCTGAGCGATATCGAGAACGACGCCCGGTATATGATCTCGTATTCCAAGCAACTGCTCTCCCCTTCCGTATTGAAAAATCTTCCTAAATCCAAGTTTATCATACAAATGATCGCCGACGACGTCGTCACGCCAAGAGGCCTCACGATCTACAAGCAGTTGCGCAGAGCCGGGTATACCCTTGCGCTGGTTGGCATAAACAGCCAGAATTTTTCGATGGAGCTTATCTCCATGGCCGGTTACTGTAAATTTGAACCGGGCGGTATCAGCGATTACGGTTTAACAAAGGTCATCGCAGGTAACCCTAAAAAAATATTCATCGCGACGAACGTTGACTCCATCCAGCAGTTTAACGACGCAAAAACCCGCGGCTTCAAGTTGTTCCAGGGCTTTTTCTTTGAGCAGCCACCTGTGGTCATGCGCAAAGATAAAGATATCGACCCGCTCAAGATGAATTATCTGCGCTTGATCCAACTCACCAGTACCGATGATTTTGTAGATTTTCGTGAGATCAGTAATGTTATTTCCACCGACGTCGCGCTGTCGTATAAACTGCTGCGCCTTTTGAATTCGGCGGCCCTAGGCCTGAGAAACAAGATTTCCTCCATCACGACGGCGGTCGCCTACCTGGGCGAGGAAAGCCTGAAAAAATGGATCGCCATGCTTGCCCTGCGCGGCATCGGGTCGGATAAACCGCTTGAACTGATACGTGTTTCTCTGATACGCGCGCGGTTTGGCGAATTGCTGGCGCCTCATTTCCGCATAAAACGGGATTCTAAGCATGTTTTCCTCGTCGGCTTGCTGTCCCTGCTGCACATCGCCGTGGAAAAATCGAAAGAAGAACTGTTTAAAGAACTGCCTGTCGCGGAAGACATCAGTGAATCTATTCTTACTAAAAACGGTATTCATTCCGACTTACTGAATTTTTACAGCAATTACGAATATTCCAACTGGGATGAGGTGAGCCGTTTTTCCAGAGAGCACCATCTTTCCAGTGAATTAGTCAACGACTGTTATATTGAAGCCGTGAAATGGTATAACGACCTTTCGAGCGCCGATTAGATTAGAGTCAATTCATTTAGCGCTGAGCAAGCAGGAGCGAAATTGGTTTTAGTAACCGCTGCTCCATTTAGGCAGTGCGTCTTTGTGAACCTTTTGTATACCGTAGTTCTGCAAGGTTTATTTATATTCCTGTTTAAAAAGCAGTATTCAAACCCGCCCCTGCACTGTTGTTAAAGCGTAAACCTTTTCCATCGCAGATAGTTATGACGCTGCCGCTGGGCGTCAAGGGGGGCAGGAAGATTCGGAATTTCTCCCTTTGCCCCCCTTGACAATCCCCCTTATTCCCGCTTCACTGCGGG
>DOMW01000155.1:0-1312 GCA_003510345.1 Clostridiales bacterium
CCAGCCACGCGCCGCGGTTGGGGATAACCTGCGCCGTGTAGAGGTCTTTGCCCGCTTTGTCTTTATCGAGGTCAAAATACACGCCGGGCGAACGCACAAGCTGCGAAACGATGACACGCTCCGCGCCGTTTATGATAAACGTCCCTTTTTCGGTCATCAACGGGAAATCGCCCATGAAAACCTGCTGCTCTTTCACTTCGCCCGTTTCCTTATTCAAAAGGCGGACTTGCACCTTAAGCGGCGCGGCATAGTTCACGTCGCGCTCCTTGCATTCTTCCACGGAATATTTTGGCGTTTCTGAAACCTGGTAATCGGTGAATTCCAGCACCAGGTTTTCCGAATAGTCTGTAATGGGGGAGATGTCCCTCAGCACTTCTCCCAATCCATCCTCTAAAAATCTTTGATAAGAATTTTTTTGGATTTCGATTAAATCCGGCATGTCCAGAACTTCTTTGATCTTAGAAAAGCTCATTCTCTTATTCATTCCAAACATAACTTCATGCATACGAAACAACAACTCCCTATATTTAAATTGTTTTATTTACAATATATAGAGCGGAATTTTACGCCATGGCATCCGTGCCGGATTCACCCATGGCAGCCCTGCTTTTTGCGGAAACAGAGCAAAATACCCGCATTCTAAATAAGCTAATGCAATTTAATATATTATCACACCAATTTCAACGTGTCAACATAATATTGTTCTGTTTTAATATAGAAAGATTATGTTGTTTAAAACGGAGCAAAACCGTATAATATATTAGGAATGAATATTGTTTAACACGGAAAAATACTTTACAATTAGGTAACACACAATATGTAACACATACATTTAAACCAGAGGAAAGGACAGGTACTGTGTGATGCAAGGCGGACTGTGCGAGGGGGTGGTGGCATAATGGCGGAAAACGGGTCAAAATGTTTTATTAACCGTGACCTCAGTTGGCTAAAATTTAACCAGCGGGTGCTGGAGGAAGCGGAAGATACGTCTAACCCCTTGTGGGAAAGGCTTAATTTTATAGCGATTTACCATAGCAACCTGAGCGAGTTTTTGCGTGTGCGCGTAGGCAGCTTGTATGACCGGCTGCTTTTAAAGAAGGATGAAATAGACGGCAAATCGGGCATGGGGACAAAAGAACAGCTCGACGCGATCAACAAAGAAATCATGAAGCTGGCCCCGCGCAAAAGCGCCGCGCTTATTGGTATCCTTAAGCAAATGGAATCACACGGCGTATATTACCGCACGGGCAAACACCTGACAAAATACGAGGAGCGATTCCTCTGGCAATACTTTCAGCGCAATGTTTTGCCG
>DOMW01000155.1:1320-6025 GCA_003510345.1 Clostridiales bacterium
AACGATATGGTGTACATTGCCGTGATACTGAAAACAAAGAACGGCAACACGCGCCTCGGGATCATCCCTGCCGGCGGGTATTTTGAGCGGCTGCTGCTCCTGCCCAGCAAATATGTGAAATTTACGCTGATAGAAAACCTGATCTACCTGTTTGCGGCGCAGGTGTTCCCCAAGCATAAAGTCATGGATAAGACGATTTTTTCCGTGACGCGCAATGCCGATATCGACGCGGACGAGGCGTTCTTTGAATATGATATGAGCTATCGCGACATCATGGAGATCATGGTGAAAAAGAGGACGAAGCTGGAACCCATCCGCCTGGACCTGATAGGGAACGATTCGCCTGCCATAAGGCGGCAGCTTTTAAAGCATTTGAAGCTTTCCGAAAGCCAGAGCTTTTTTAATGAACTGCCTGTGCTGCTCAATTTTGTGGGCGATTTGAAAGACGCTCTTTCGGGCGCGCAGTACGCGCCGCTGTTCTTTACGCCGCTGCGCCCGCAGCGCTCGACGCAGGTAGACGACACAAAACCGCTTATTCCGCAGCTCATGAAAAAAGACCTGCTTTTAAGCCTTCCGTATCAGGATATAAAAACATATGTGCATCTTCTGGAGGAGGCCGCGAGGAGCCGGGACGTTATTTCCATCAAGATCACGCTGTACCGTGTGGCGCGCAATTCCCGCATTGTGGACGCGTTGATCCGTGCCGCCGAAAACAACAAGGAAGTCACCGCCGTCGTGGAGCTTCGCGCGCGGTTTGACGAGGCGAACAATATCGACTGGTCGAAACGGCTGCAGGAAGCGGGCGTCTCCGTGATCTACGGCATCGAAAAATATAAGGTACACTCCAAGCTTATGCTGATCACAATGAAAAAAGGGAACGACGTCAGCTTTCTTACACAGGTGGGAACGGGAAACTATAACGAGCGGACGGCGCGGCTATACACCGACCTTTCCTACATTACGTCGGATACGGAGATCGCCTTAAACGCGCAGGATGTGTTTAAAAATCTTTTTATGGGCGGGCTGGTGGAACACTCCGATTTACTGCTTGTGGCCCCGCTCACCTTAAAACAGGAGGTGCTGCGGCTCATCGAGGCGGAACGCGACATAGCGGCTTCAGGCGGCGCGGCGCAGCTTATGTTTAAATTAAACTCCATCAGCGATATGGATATCATGCGGGCACTGATAGAAGCTTCGGACGCGGGCGTTCATATAAAGCTGATCGTGCGCGGCATCTGCTGCCTGCGCGTGGAACGCGAAGGGCCGACGAGAAATATAGAGGTGCGGAGCATTGTGGGCCGGTTTTTGGAGCACGCGCGCATTTATGTGTTTGGTGTGGGAAAACGGCAGAAGGTCTACATCTCGTCCGCCGATTTTATGTCCCGGAACACCGAGCGGCGCGTGGAAGTGGGCGTCCCCATTTTGCAAAGCAAGATAAAAAAACAACTGCTTGATATCATGGCGCTTGAGCTTGCGGATAATGTAAAAGCGCGGCGGCAGGTACACGGCCGGTATGAGAGGATAGCCATAGGGCCGGGCGAACAGGCAGTAAACAGCCAGATAGAGCAATACAGGGCCGCGTACGCGCAGGCGGGCGAGCCTTTTCCGGAGGGTATATAATGGGCGCGCGGCAGAGTTTTTTTGAAACGGTATATGAGATTGTGCGGCGCATCCCCAAGGGGCAGGTAGCGGCATACGGGCAGATCGCATGCGCAGCGGGAAACCCGCGCGCACCGCGCGCCGTTGGATACGCGCTTCATGTAAACCCTTACCCAGGGGATGTCCCCTGCCACAGAGTGGTAAACAAAGCGGGGCGGCTTGCGCCCGAGTTCGCGTTTGGCGGGCAGGACGCGCAGCGCGCGATGCTTATGAGCGAAGGTGTGTTTGTGAGCGAGGACGGATATGTGGATATGGAGCGCTACGCGTGCCGGGAACTGTGATACTTCCCTTTCCCAACTAAACAGCACTATTCCAAACAAATAAATGCTGACGGGTTTTCTTTGATACGGATCCCTATAACCGTCAGGGTTCCCGGCGCGGTTTCCCGGAATTGACGATATAACGCGGGAATTTCGCCTTGACCGCCTTTTGCCAGGGCTTGCCCGATTTTTAAGAGAAGTGCGTGCATGGCGTCGTCTCCAAAATACCATACGCCCTTTTGGACGGCTTCAAATAGTTGATCGCGCAGATAATTTTGGGTAACCGCTAAAAACTCTTGTTCCGACCGGATCGCGTGGTCATAGTATGTAAAAAAAATGAACAGCGCCTTCTGCCCCGGCGAGAGCGTATGGAAAAAACTGATCCTTGCCTGCTGCGGGTTCATACCCGCCCGCCCGCGCACACCCGCTTGGTACGCGGCGACCATAGGCGCAAAACAAGCGTGCCCCAAAGAACCAGCCGTATGGGAATCAAATACTGTTTTTTTCATTTTTATTTCCAAAATGCCAAAACCTCACCCCGCGGCCACTCCCAAAAAAAGTGAAATATGTTTACGTGCAGGCGGAAGCGGCGTATAATATAAACAATACTATTGTGAACGGAGGACAAAGTGATGTCAAATATTTTTGAGGATACGTTGAATTTCGGTTTCGGGTTGTTTGCGTATTCCCGCGAAAAAATCGAATCCTTTGTGGAAAAGATGGTGGAAATGGGCCAGGTGGATAAAAAAGACGCGCAGGGCTTCACCCGCGACCTCATAAAAAGAGGGGAAGAACAGCGCAGGGAAATCAAACAGTACATCAGCGGCGAAGTTAAGCAGACCGCACAGGATATGGGCTTCTCCGGCGGGGTTACTGCGGAGGATATCCGCGCAATCGTTCGCGAGGAACTGGGCAAAAACAGCAAGGGCTAATCACTGTTAGCTTTGTATTGCGGCAGGAGGATAGTATTATAAGCGGTGGAGCCGGCGGCAAACTGAATATGAGGCGGTTTCGTGAGATCATGTCCGTACTCGGCAGAAACGGGCTTGGTTTTATTTTCATAAAAACAGCCATCACCAGGAACGCGCAGAAAGAGCTTTCCCGCCCGTCCAAAGGCAGCGCCCCCTCCATTCCCGAGCGCATCCGCCTTTCGTGCGAGCAACTGGGGCCCACGTTTGTCAAGCTGGGGCAGATACTTTCCACGCGCACGGATATTATACCGGAGAGCGTTGCGCAGGAATTGCAGAAATTACAGGATCATGTTTCGCCTTTTTCCTTTGACCAGGCGCGGGTGCTTATAGAAAGTGAACTTCAGGATACCATCGAAAACATTTTTTTGGAATTTGACTGCGAACCGGCGGCGTCCGCTTCTGTTTCGCAGGTTTACAGCGCGCGCCTTCATTCGGGCGAGCATGTGGCGGTAAAAGTGCAGCGGCCGGATGTGCTGCCGCTCATCGAAACAGACCTCGGCATCCTAACCAGGCTGGCAAGGTTCATGGACAAACATACCAAATACGGCAGGCTTTATGATTTTGAAGGTATGGTAAACGAACTGAAGCGTGTGATGAAGCAAGAGATGGATTTCATACACGAGGGCACGAATATCGACCGTTTCCGTGAAAACATGAAGAGACAGGAAGGCGTGTCTGTTCCCCGTGTACGCTGGATCTACACGACGCATAAAGTGATTACAATGGATTATGTGGATGGCATAAAAATCAACGATATCGCGGCTCTGGATGCGATCGGGGCAAACAAGCCGCTGCTGGCGCGCAATTTTATCAATTCGATCATACATCAAATATTGCTGGACGGTTTTTTCCACGCGGACCCGCATCCGGGTAATGTGATGGTCACCCAAAACGGGTTGCGTGTAGAGTTCATAGACCTCGGCATGGTGGGGCATTTGGGCGGCAGGTTCCGTGAGCTGCTCTCCGATATGATACTCGGCCTCGCCACGCAAAATGTGCGCAAGGTCGGGCAGGCCATTATGGACATGGACCTTGCCAACGCCAGCGCGCACCAGCACCATTTTCATAAAACACTCCACCGCCTGCTGGATGAATACCTCTACAAGCCGGTGGGCAACGTGAATGTGGCCCAGGTCTTCTACAGCGTATTTTTACTTGCCAGCGAATATAAAATGAAAATACCACCTGAGTTCACGCTTGTGGCAAAGGCGCTCGGCACCATGCAAAGCATTGTGGAGAAGCTCGACCCGCATGCCAGCATACTGGACATCGCGCGGGATACGCTCCACAAGCTTCAGCGGAATACAATACGGTCTGAAAAGGTTCGCGGCGACATGCGTTCGGGTGTTACCGACCTCATCGACCTCGCGCGGGCGGTTCCCGCTTTTTTGCTGAATTTTATGCGCAAAACCGAAAAAAACGACTTTTCGGTCAACATGAACATGAAAGATTTGGACCGGTTTGAGCACGGCATGGAGCGTATGGTAAACCGCATCTCGTTCACCATCATACTGCTGGCGGTCTGCATCGTTATGGCGGGGGTGATTATCGCCGTCGGTTTTCAGGCAGGCTCACTCGATAGTCCGCTTTTGTACGATCTCAGTATATTTGCGCTTAGGGCCGGTTTAGTAATTTCTGTGATCATTGTGGCGGGTTTATTATTTAATATTATTTATACCAATATCAAAAAGCCGTAGGAATGCAAAATGACCGCTCTCGTGTCCATGTATTCCTTTTTTGACTCAGGTATTCCTCCCGGGTCAAGGTATCCCTGCGGGATGATTTAATGCCCCCGGCGGTTCAGAACCTGCGGTT
>DOMW01000265.1:0-170 GCA_003510345.1 Clostridiales bacterium
GCGCCGCTGTTCCATCCCGTCATGTGCAAGGTACTGCCTCCCGAACAGGACCTCGGCATCAAAACAATTTTTTACTCGATCATCGGCCCGCTGATAAACCCCGCTTTCGCGCCGCGCCACCTTTTGGGCGTGTACAAGCCGGAGCTACTCGATACCGTCGCCTATGTGGC
>DOMW01000265.1:235-10213 GCA_003510345.1 Clostridiales bacterium
GAAACGTTTGAGATAGCGCCGGAAGATTTCGGGCTTTCGCGGTGCGCCCTTTCGGATATCCGCACGGGTACGCCGGATGAAAACGCCGACACGATAAAAGGCGTGCTTTCGGGAAAAATACACGGGCCCAGGCGAAACGCCATACTGCTGAACGCGGCCGGGGCGCTGATCGTGGGCGGAAAGGCGGAGGATTTCGCTGCCGGGCTTCACCATGCGGGCGAGCTGATAGACAGCGGCGCCGCCATGAAAAAGCTGGGTGAGTTGCAGGAGATGTCGCATAGCTTCGGTAAAAGCGCGTGAACTGGGAGGAAGGATAGGACAATGAGAGAACATAAATTCGCTGCCGCGATACGCGCGGAGAACAAACGTGGGTTTGCCGCCGTTATTCCGGATATTAAGTGCGTGTCGCCTAAGGAAGGCGGTTTGCTGCGCGGCCGCGACCCGCTGCGCATTGCGGGGGAACTTGTGCGTTGCGGCGCGCCTGTGCTTTCCGTTGTCACGGAAAGTGACCGGTTTGGCGGCAGCCCGGAACTGCTGCGCGCCATTGCGGAACAGACCGGCGTGCCCGTGCTGCGGAAAGATTTTATTACAGACGAACGCGGGCTTGTGGAAACGGCGGAGATGGGCGCTTCCGCTGTGCTGCTGATCTGCGCCATGCTGGAGGAAGAAACATTGGCCTCGCTGTATCATGGCGCGGTGCGGCTGGGGCTGGAACCGCTTGTGGAGGCTTGCAATGCGGAGGAACTGGAGAGGGCAAAGCGGCTTCATGCGCGGATTATCGGCATAAACAACCGGGATATTGCCACACTGGAACTGGATGACGGCGGCCCCGCGCGCACGGCGTCACTCGCGAAAAATATGCCACCCGAAGCGCTGCTCATAAGCGAGAGCGGTATTGTATCGCGGGAGGACGCGCGGCTGGCGGCAACCTCTGGCGCGCACGCGGTGTTGGTAGGAACGGCGCTTTTGCAGGCGAACGACCTTGCGGGGGTGTACGAATCACTTCGGGTAAAAAGGGGAGGGGATACATGAGGCCAACGATAAAAATCTGCGGGCTGACGCGTGCGGAGGATGTGCGCATGTGCCTGCGGTACGGCGCTGATATTCTGGGGTTTGTGACCGAATACCCCCGCCCCGTTCCGTGGAATCTGGACGCGCGCGCGGCAAAGGGGCTTATCGGAGAGGTTTGCGGGCGGGCCAAAACGTGTATTGTTACAGGGGGGGTGCCGGATAAAATACTGGATATTGCCCGCGAAACAACGCCGGACTATGTGCAGCTTCATTATAATGAAACGCCCGAAGAGGCCGCGTTGGTTGCGCAGGAGCTTGCCGGACGCGGCATAAAGGTAATTAAGGCGCTTGCCCCAAGTGCGCCCGATTTGATAGAAGCGGCGCGGGAATTTGAAGCGGCGGGTATATACGCCCTGCTGCTCGACCCCCGCGAGACGAAAAACGCGGCGCGTGGCGGCGAGATCGACCTTGCCGCGTGGCAGGCGCTAAGAGATGCCGTGTGCTGCCCGGTGATACTCGCGGGTGGACTGGCTCCGGGGAACATAGTGGAGGCGCTTCGTCGGACGGGCGCGAGAATTGTTGACTTGATGAGCGGTGTGGAATCATCCCCCGGATACAAAGACGAAGATAAGGTGGCGGCTTTATTTCGGGTTTTCGCGGAATGACGGGCGCTTCGGGCACCCTGAATATTTTCAAATTGAACTTATTGACGTGCGCAATAAAATAGGATAGAATAGGACGGTATGAAAACCAGCGCATGGTGGGTGTAGCTCAGTTGGTTAGAGCGCCAGGTTGTGGCCCTGGAGGTCGTGGGTTCGACTCCCATCACTCACCCCATTTGTAGATAGGCTCGTGGTGTAATGGTAACACACAAGACTTTGACTCTTGCGTTTCTGGTTCGAGCCCAGGCGAGCCTGCCACATAAAAAAGTACTATAAATAGCTGTACAAGCAATAAAAGTTATGGTAAAATAATTCACGTTGCGAATAGGACCCGCTAGCTCAGTTGGTAGAGCATTTGACTTTTAATCAAAGGGTCCGGCGTTCGAATCGCCGGCGGGTCACCATATCCCCTAGTTGTCGAACACTTTCCCCGGTGCTCGGCAATTTTTTTGTTTCCGGTGAATCCCCATTGCCAATACTGATTGCCCCGGCATCTTCCAGCATACCAATATAAGAAACCTGTTTGCTGTCTTTGATGTTGTAATAGATAATGATTTGATCATCATACAGATAGATTGCATTCACAAAAGAATCAATGATCTTTCTGCGGTATTCCGCATCCATGAGGTCGCCCCCAACGAACGATTTCAGCCATATCATTACATCGTCGCTTGTAAGCCGTATATTGGTGGCTATTTTAAGCTTTGCAAGGTCGGTTGATAAATCGTTCTCCTGCGCTTCCAATTCCTCGATACGTGCATTAATACGCTTTTGCGCCGACTTGGGCGTATCGAGCAGCGTATCAACGCATTTATCAATCTCGCGGTTTACGCGATTAATCTGCTTTTCCAACTCATTTATACGGAAATGACCAAATTCATTCGCATACTGCTTTGCGACGCTTTCAGCTATGTACTTCATTCTGTGGGGCGTTAGAACAGCTTCAACGGCCTGTTCGGCGATATACCATTCCAAGAAATCTTTCTTTTCGATTGCCTTATTGCAGTTCTTATACCGCTTACGTCTGGAACAGGAATAGTAATTGTGCATCTCCCCGGTAGAACTGTAGCCACTTTCTGCGGTCATGTGCGCGCCACAATAAGCACAGAACAGCTTTCCTGTCAGGTGATATATGGGTTTGCCGGATCCTTTTCTGCGGCCTTTGGCGGCGTGCTTGGATGCCTTTGCGCGCTGTTGTACTCGCTCGAACAACTCTCTAGATATAAGGGGAGGAACGGAATTCTCGTTTACAATGTCGGTATACCGCCATATTCCAATATACTTTTCATTTTGTAATACGCGCTTGAAGGAATCTTTATTGAATGGCTTGCCTTGTTTAGTGGTATATCCCTTTGCATTGAGCGTATCGATGAGTTCTACGATTGAAGTTCCGGTAGCGTATTCCTCGAAGACATACCTCACAATATGAGCCTTATTTTCGTCTATGACAACCTTTTTATCGACATGCTTATACCCCAGCGGAGCGGGGGAGCCAGTAGAGTTCCCTTTCAGCGCGCTTTCCCGCATTCCCCGTGTAACCTTCTGCGAGAGGTCGTGCGAATAGTATTCCGCTGATGCTTCAAGCACGGCTTCAAGAATAATGCTTTCGGGGTTGTCGCCGATCGCCTCGGTCGCCGAAAGCACCTTCACGCCGCATTGTTTAAGTTTATGCTTATAAAACGCGCTGTCATAGCGGTTGCGCGCGAAGCGGTCGAGTTTATACACTATGACAAATTCGAACTGACCCTTTTTTGCGTCCTCGATCATGCGGAGAAACTCCGGGCGATCGTCGCTTCGCCCGGACAAGGCGCGGTCGATGTATTCGCACACGACGGTGTAGCCGTTTTGCTCGGCGTATTTGTAGCATTCCCGGAGCTGCCCTTCGATGCTCTGCTCGTTTTGAGCCGAGCTGCTATAGCGGGCGTAGATTACTACTGGGTTCATTTTTTGGTACTCCTATCAAGAATTATTATTACCAGGTCTTGGTTTTTTAATGTATCTATAAAAATCTTCTTCAGCATTTTTATTCTTTAATAATTCTAAAAACTCTCTTCTCTTGTCTAAGCGATCAAGATAGTTTAGATTAGGGTATTCTTTTTGTGTAACTGGATACTCATTGTACATATCTAATAATTGTGCTTTAACTACCTCATATGTTTCTTTTGATATACAATAGCTTTCCAAATCAAGAATATTGTTTTTCATTAAGGCAATCATGCTACAGAGAGTGGCATTATACTCGTAGTTGCAATTATTGCCATAGATTGTAAAACGAGTGTACCATCTTTCGGTTTCCGTTTCTATATCTTGGGGCAGTTGATCATGAACCTCTAACTCAACTTCAATCTCATTTATCTCAAATAATCGGTATAGAAAACTTACCACATCGCTAATAGTTGTAAACGTGTAAGTTGACTTAGACAATCCGCATAGCCAGTCAAGCGATACATTACATTTTTGTGCGATATTAATTAACACATCGGCAGTGGGTGAATTCCGATTGTTTTCATATCCCGACAATGATGGACGTGGAATGCCTAAGTAATCAGCGAATTCCTTTTGAGAGAAATTCATTCCTTTTCTAATCTGCTGTAGCTTTGTTCCTAATTCAGTTTCAGGCACCGAACAACACCTCACAAAGTAATTATTTTACACTATATTATATTTTGTCATTATAACACATACTATGTCTAGCATAAACATATTGCAACAATTTAGAATTTTAATTTATTTGCATTGAAAGTTGACATTTTGTACAAATGATGCTATATTATGTACATAGTCAATATTCAATCAGATACGAGGTAAAAAAAATGTTAAATAAGACATTTATCGATGCTCATCAATTGGCTGAATTAGTGGGCTTTTCAACCGGGTCTGCGTATAAAGTTATTCGCCAGCTGAATCGCGAGTTGGCAGACTTGGGATTTATAACTATACCGGGCAAGGTACCCAAAAAATATTTTAAAAAGCGATGGTATGATTTCACATCCGATGGGAGCGATTTTGAGGTGTGACGATGAGAAATGACAAATATATTCAAATCGGCATCACAGCCCTTCGTAATGAGGATGGCAGCTTTCAGCCCTCTGTTCCTCTTTATATCCGCGCTCCTGCCGATGAAGTCGATCTGCCAACTGGATTTACACACGGTGAAAAAAATATGTTGTCGGAATCCAGCGGCATTTTTTTAGATTTATATCGGCAATACGTCGAAGCTGGAGGTCGAAAGACCGGGGATTAATTTTTGAATATATAGCCCTCCGGGCTTTATAAAAATTTCACGATCGTGTTCTTGGACTGATACATGCCATGACCCGCACAAGCGGCGAGCGTGCGTAATACGGGTGGCCGCCGCGCAGGGTAGGCAGCTAGGAAAGTCTGGGAGGGGCACGACATTTGAGGAACAAAAAATTAAAACGAGAGGATTTAATATGAATATTTCAATGGATACGCTGTATCTTGAGGTAGACTCTTTTCTACAGAGATTGGCATCGTATATTGCAGTGCTCACGGTTTTGAGTGTCGCTGGAGAAACGGACGCAGACGACATAACGAGTCAGTTCGCCGCGTCTGCTGGCTTCCTCGCTGCGGAAATGGAACGCGATTATGAGCAGCTCGAGAAACAGGTTAGTATTTCCGCACGAATAAACAAACAATTTACGGAGAAAAGCGATGAAGGTTGAAACCCAAAAATCACCGGGAGGAAAAGTACGCGCCATTTTGTCGATTCTGGAGTTCGATGCGGCTAGTTTATCTTCTGCGCTCGGAATTAAAACCGCTTCGGCTAACCGCATTCTCAGTCCAAACGGAACGATTTATGCAAGCGAGCTTATGCTGGTTTTGTGTTTCATTAGTAATCATTTTCCAAATCTTATTTTCGGTTTGTCCAAATAATCGGTTTTGCCCTTACCGCTCTGCGGACAGGCAAAACGCAAGGTATGAGCCGCTTTGCGGCGGCTCATGGGATTTGATTGTTGTTGTGGGCTTAATAATTTTACCATAAGCACACCACGCGTCAATAGCCTTTCGCGGCATATCCTCGCCCGGTGGGGCTGGGCTGTGGTATTCCACGGTGCTATTGACACGCGGCGTACTTATGAGGGCTTGCTCGCAAGCCCCAACAACAGGGGGGCGGCGGGAGCGGCAATGTGGTATAATAAAGCTTGTAACCAATAGGGCGGTAAGGTTCCCCGGAAGGGGGGCGATGCCATGTACGGTGTGATTATCATACTGGTTCTGGTGATTGCCATTCTAAAGCTTATTAAAGAGCTATAGAAAAACCGCCTAACGAAAGCGGCTTTCTACAGTCTTAAAAACTGATTATGGGGGAGCCGCCTCGGACAAGGCAACCGCCCTTATTGGTTACAGTATACACCCAAACACCGCAAGTAGTCAAGATTAAATGTAATAATATGGATGGAGGATACGGAAATGAAGAAGCGGATTATAGGCATTATCGCGGCGGTTGCGATCGCGGTTATTGTACTGGTGAGCGTTGTACGGCCAAACGTGGCGGAGGTTCCCGCAAGCGCAAGTGAAGCGGCAGAGAAAACCGCGCAGGTTTCCGCAAAGCCAACAGCCATGCCCGAAGCAAACGAGGTTGCGCAGGCCGCTGGGCAGGAGAACGCCCCGGCAAGCAAGCCCAGTGTTGCCGCGGTCGCGGTAAAGCCGAGTGTAAGCGGCGCAAAGGCGGCGGATGTTCCGGCGGCAAGCGTAAAGCCCACGGACAAGCCCACCAGCGCACCTTCTTCTTCTCCAACCAAAGCCCCTGTAAGCAGCGGCAACAACAGCGCAAGCACACCAGCCCCAACAACAGCGCCGACCACCGCCCCGGCAGACCCGAACGCCGGGAAGAAGTGGTACGAGGAACAAGGGCACTATGAAACGGTAGTGGTGAAGGATGGGTATACCTATGAGGAGCCCGTGTTTGAGAAACGCGAGGTATCCATATGCAATGTGTGTGGAGCTGATATTACGGGAAACACAGCAGAACACACAAAAGCACATATGTTAGCAGGAGAAGGGGGCGGGTGGCATGGAGAAGTGCGGCAAGTCCAAACTGGCACAACGACCATGACCGTGCCGCCCGTCACAGAACAAGTATGGGTGGTTGACCGCCCGGCTGGGTACTATTAAAAAGGGGGGAGAATGAAATGTGTGCATTGCGCTTTTTTGCGGGGTTGTTTACGATTATATTAATTGTTATGACTGCGATGAATGGTATTCGTACAACGTGGTATGGCTGGATAATAACGGGGCTTTGCTTTTACCTTCCGTTGATACTTATCAAAGTGTATCAAGTTAAACGCGAAAAGCGATATATGAGGGAATTGCAACAAACAATCACAAACGGAATCCGGGATGCTTTTGATTCAAATCCCGAAAATCGCATATAAAGTAATAGCATACTGAAAATAGGGCTTGCGCAAGCAGCCCTTTTTCAATACTGATCAACCCCGCTCGCCATTCGGTTCGCGGGGTTTTTTAATACAAAAATATATAGTAAAACAGGGAGGAATACAAAGCAAATGAAACAGTTTTTTAAAAAATCGTTTATTCTGCTTATCATATTCACAATTTGTTTCTCGCTTGTCGCGGCCAGCTCCCCGCCGATCGGCTCGGCGGAAAGCCAAACGGAACCCGGCGGCATGGCGGCCAACGCCCCGCCGGTCGGCGAGGGATTCACATCCGTCGTGCGGGTACTGTACAAATACTATGACGCGAAAAAGAATCAGAATATCACACGCTTTGAGGACTACACGGTCGAATCTGAACATGAATTTAGCAGCTATGTAAGGCTGGACGAAGAGGGAACGTCGGCGCTGATCGCGGCGAACCAGTATCCGGGTATCCTGCCCGTGAGTACGGACGAACTGCGGTTTCGTGTTCTGGCGGGCGAGGCTGATATCACCGACAAAGCGGCATACGATACGCAGACCGGCTATGTTTCGCTGCCCGGCAGTTTTTACGGACAAAGTATCACCATTGAATGGTATTGCCCGGCGTCCGATGTGGTCGAGCTTCCGGTAAAGGTGGATGTTATGATCGCCCCGGGAAACGGCGGGGAAAGCAAAAGCACGACAATCGAACTGACGCTGCCGTCTAACGCGGACACAATCAGCGTACCGCTGCAAGGTGCGAATAATGTGGTCGTGACACAGAATATGATCGATTTTCTGCCGGAAGAGCATACACTAAGCGACGGAACGCTTACGATGAACGTATCGGCGGTAGGCGGCGACGTTACCGTTTCGGCGGTACAGACCGCGCGAACGCGGGGAACCGGGTTTACAACTGTGGTGCACGACCGGCAACAGGACAACTCAATCGATTACGGGTATATTACATCATATTACGTTGCGAACGGGAACCCGGCGTTTTGCCTTAGCCCGGTTTTATCGGGCGTGGCGGATGGCAACTACACCATTTCGGCCAACTCATTCATACAGCGCGGCGGAACCTATGACGTACTGATCAAAGCCGCATATTACTTGTATGGCGGGCCGGGCTGGGATAGCGTTAAGAACAACCTGTTCGGTAGCGACGCGAACCGATTTGAGTATGCTTACGGGCTAAGCCACGCCGCCGCCGCGTACATCTACCTGGGGCTTATCGGCGAGAACGCGGACAACGCGTTCAAGGGTTTGAATTCCAGCACCGCGACACACCTTAGAAATGTGGTCGCCGCTGTGGGCGCACAGCCCATGCCGCCCGATGGGTTTGATGTGTTTTTGTATGGCAGCGGCAACCCATCACAGCAAATGCTAATGGGGTGGAATTACACGCCCGCGCCCCCGGTGGGCAGTGTAGAGATCGAAAAAACTTCCAGTAATCCGTCACTCACGAACAACAACCCTTGCTACAGTCTTGCGGGCGCGGTGTACGACGTGTACACCGATGGTAACGTGAAGGTGGGTTCCATCACGACAGGCGCGGACGGCAAAGGCCGCCTTGATGGCCTTGCGTCCGGTGCATATTACATCGTGGAGGTCGTCGCGCCGCAGGGGTTTGCGCTGGACAGTTCGCACGTTTCCTTTTCCATCGTATCTAGTCAGACAACCACGGTGAAGGTGACGGATACCGCGCAAACTGACCCCGTGGGTATCCTGCTGCGAAAACTGGACAGTGGCAGCGGCGCGAGCGACCCGCAAGGCAACGCGAGTTTAGAGTATGCACTCTTTACAGTCAAATTTTATAAGGGATATTTTTACACTGAGGCGGAGCTGGCCGGGGTAGCCGCTGAACGGACTTGGGTGTTTTTTACTGACGCAGACGGTTACGCTGTGTTTAGTAGTGATTATCTTGCCTGGGGTGATTCCTTTTACTACTTTGCTGGCGACCCCACCTTACCGCTGGGTACGGTTACCATTCAAGAGACGTCAGCGCCTACCGGCTATCTGATCGACAATACTTTGTTTATCCGCCAGATTACATCAGAAGGTAACACAGAGGAAGTATATACCTACAACGCCCCGATCGTGCCCGAAACCGTCATCCGTGGCGGCGTATCGGTCACAAAGTTTGACAGTGAGCTGAACACGGCCACGCCGCAGGGCGACGCAACACTCGCCGGGGCTGTGTTCGAGATCGTAAACCGCAGCGAGGAAGCTGTGCTTGTGGGCGGCGCGTCTTATGTGCCCGGCGCGGTGGTGCATACAATGACGACGGACGCGGCGGGCGTCGCCACGACGGTAAGCGACCTGCTGCCCTACGGGCGGTATGAGGTGATCGAGAAAACGCCGCCCGGCGGCTACCGGGAAACGGGCAAGACCAGTCAAATTTTTAACATTTCTGCGAACGGAACCATTGTCAACCTTAATACGACAGCCACCGCGATCAAGAACGACCCGATACGCGGCGGGGTGTCGATCAGCAAATATGACGCGGAGCTTAACACGGCAGCGGCGCAGGGCGACGCCACGCTTGCCGGGGCGGTATTGGAGATATTCAACCGCAGCGCAAACAGCGTCCGCGTAAACGGTACGCCCTATGCGCCGGGCGCGGTGGTGCATACGATGGTAACGGACGCAACGGGCAGCGCCGCGACGGCAAATGACCTGCTGCCGTATGGGAATTATGAGATCATCGAAGAGACCGAACCCACCGGCTATTTGAACACGGGCAAGATCAGCCAGGCATTCAGCATCACGGCGCACGGGGTGATCGTCAACCTTACTACGAGCACGACCGCGATCAAGAACAACCCGATACGCGGCGGGGTATCGATTGTGAAATATGACGCGGAGCTGAACACGGCGACCGCGCAGGGCGGCGCAACGCTTGCGGGCGCGGTGTTTGAGAT
>DOMW01000283.1:0-5830 GCA_003510345.1 Clostridiales bacterium
CGCCCAGCGGCAGCGCCATAACTTTCCACGGCGGAAAATGGTTCTGGTTTAACAGCAGCGCAGGGGTGGGCTCAAATCCCGCTTGCCTAACCGGGGCATAGACAAGCCTTTCCCCCCTTCCGCCCACAAAAGATTTACAAAGAAAGCCGTGCTTCCTGCATTGATCCGTAGTTCATTAGAGATGAACCGCAAGATAAGACCTGAGGTTTACGTCCCTTGTTAGCTTCAGTTTCTTGCGTATGTTTAAACGGTGAAAATCCACCGCTTTTTGCGTGACGCACAAACTGTCCGCGATCTCTTTTGAGGAAAACCCTTCCTTGATCAGCGACGCGACCTGCAATTCGCGCGGGGTAAGCGACGCGGCGGCGGTGCTCCGCTTTTTGGTGATGGGATAGACGATCTCGTCTATAAGGCCGCTCACCATATCCACATTGCCCGGATCCACTGTTTTTTTAAGGTATTCCAGCGAGGGCCTGATGAATTTTTCCACATTCGCGTTGATGGTCGCCTCCAGCTCTTCCTCGCTCTGCCGCTTCTGTTTCAGAATATCCGCCAGCAGCTTGTTTTGGTATTCCAGTGTCTCGAAACGCTGTGCCAGCGCGTTCATGTTTTCTACCATTTTGTTTTGAAATGTAACATCGCGCACATATTCCATAATGAGCACGACTTCGTTTTTGGGGTTTAACACAGGAATAGAGAAGATTTGGTGCCAGTTGCTTTCCCTGCCGTCGCGGTCGTAGCGCACGGTGCTTGTCTGCGCTTTTTTTGTTTGCAGGCATAAGAGCGAGGGGCATTCGCCGCAGGGGGCGGAAAGGGAGTGGTATACGCTGTAGCATTTTTTGCCCAGTGGTTCCTGCGTGTCGGCATAGATGTGCCGCATGGTGGCGTTCATGTACCTGATGGAAAGGTCTGGGCTTAATACGCTGACGCCGTCCTGTATGCTTTCGATCATTGTCTTGAACAGGCCTGGGCTGTCAAAAAAATCCTGCGCACTCTCCGCGGAAAGCTCGCTTTTTGCCTCGGGTGTAAAAAGCCAGCCTGTCTGGGTGGGATGGTTCGGCATTCTAGTATTCCTCCCCTTGTTTACTAGTATGTAGTATAACGTGGATATACGCCTGTGTCAAAATGAAATCAATGAATAATAGGGCAACCGCTGATCAATGCCGACTGCGCACTTTTGATACTTTCCGCCCGTGGTAGCGCCGCCAGAACTCGCTCGTAGCACTGCCAGGAACGGAACCTGCCGACACTGCCACGAACAAAAATTGCCCGGAAATCCACGGGCCTGCTTTACGCAGCGATTACCAAGGCGAAGCTGGTATAGTAATACCAGTATAACACTGGTTGTTTTCCAGTGTTTTTTTGGGATTGTTCCCGGCGGACCTTTCCGTTAGTATAAAAGGTGGAACGATTCATTTTTTCAGGGCAAGCCGGCAAAAGGGCCGGTAATGGCTCGTCGGCTTGCATTTTTTCTAACACGACCATGCTTTTTAAGGAGGTATAATATTTATGAGTCAGGAACTGTTGTTTTCGCCGTTTCAGATAGGCGGCAAAACCGCGCCCAACCGCTTTACCATCAACGCGATGGAATGTTGTGACGCCCTCGAGAATGGCGACCCCAGCCCCAAAACCTACGAGCGGTACGAGAATCTTTTCAAAGGGAAGGCGGGCGTTATCGACCTCGAGGCAATCACGCCCCAATACGACTATATTTCGAGGAAACACCAGCTTTCCATAAAAGAGCACAATGTGCCCGCGCTGAAGAAATTTGTGGCGCACTTAAAGGAAATCAACCCCGAAGCTGTGCTGCTGTTCCAGATCACGCATTCGGGCGAGATCAGCAACCCCAAATTTTCCAAAAGGATCCGCGTAACGGAGCAACCGCTGCCCGGTTATGAGGACGCGATGCTTGTGCGCGAAAAGGAAATCGAGCAGGTGATACAGGATTACGTAAACGGCGCGCGCCGCGCGTATGAAGCGGGGGCGGACGGCGTAGACCTGAAGCTGTGTCACGGGTATTTAGGCTCGCAGATACTGCGCCCATACAACAAGGACGATTGGAAGTATGGCGGCAAATGGGAAAACAGGCGGCAATTCGCCCTCGATATTTACGACCGCGTCCGCGCCGAGATAAAAGACGACAAGTTCATTTTAGGTTCCAAGATATCCATTTATGAAGGCTTCCCGGGCGGCGTGGGCACGCTCAACGCAAACAGCGCCTGCATGGACCTTACGGAATCAATCGACCTTTTAAAGCAGCTTGAAGCGCACGGCATGAGTTATGTATTGCAGTCGGCGGGTTCCCCGTCGCACACGCTCGACCTCGCGCACCCGGATAAGAAATCGGCAGACTACGCGTATATGCACTTCTTCTTCCAAAAGACATGCCGCGAAGCGTTGAAACCGGAAACGAAGGTAATCGGCTCGGGCTACACCATCTACCGCGACGGCAATGTGAAAACAGGCGGAAACAAAAAGGCGTTTCAGGCGGTGCTGCCCGAAAACAACTCCTTGCGTTTCTGGGGCAACAAAAACATCGCCGACGGTATCGTAGACTCTATCGCGATCGGACGCCAGTCGTTCGCGGATCCCTTCACACCGGAAAAGATGATGGAAAACCGGGACAAGGAGATCAAATGGTGCACGCTTTGTGACCATTGCGTGGAGCTTCTGATCCAGCAGTACAATGTAGCCTGTGTTACATTCGACAAACGTTACACGGAGATTTATAAGCAAATGTTGAACGAAACGGGTGGCATTGGCGAAAAACATACTTGATACTAGCGTGGGGGTTAGATATCCACATTAAAAACAGGCGGCGGTTTCGCCGCCTGTTTTTCTTCTTGCCAGCCACCCGTGTCCGTGATAGAATGACGATACAATAAATAGAATAGTTGCCAGGGGAGCCTATTTACGGCTGAGAATTAAACCCTTTGAACCGGTCATGGTAATTCATGTGCAGGGAGACAGATTCCAGTAATAGATCAACCTGCCGAAATGCAGGTTTTTTGTTTTCTATGGCAGCGGAAAGAAGTGAGAAGTATGAATTGGTTTCAAGAAGCATTTGCAAAATTTGGTGAGATGAACGTTTTTGCGCTGGTCATTGTACTTATCCTGATCGGGTGCGCAGCGATTGGCGCTGTCCTGCTGTACCGGAAAAAGAAAGCAGGAACGGAGATCGCACAAAAGGGCTGGGCGGCACGCGAGCTTACGGCGGCGGCGCTGTGCATTGCCGCTGCGTTCCTTTTAAGTTTTATTAAGTTATTTTCCATGCCGATGGGCGGTTCTATCACGCCAGCAAGTATGCTGCCAATTATGGCTTTTGCGTATATTTATGGCGTGCGCAAAGGACTGGTCGTGGGTATAGTTTATTCCCTGTTACAGTTTTTGCAGGAGCCGTTCTTTGTTGCGCCCGCACAGTTTTTGCTGGATTACACCGGCGCGTTTTCGCTGCTGGCGCTGGCAGGGCTGGCTAAAAAGAATATTGTGCCGGGCATCCTGTACGCGTGCGGGGCGCGCTTTGTTTGCCAATACCTGAGCGGCGTCATCTTCTTTGGTATGTATGCGCCGGAGGGTATGCCCGCATGGCTGTATTCCCTCGGATACAGCGGCACCGTCGTGGGCGTGGAAGCGGCGATCTGTGTGGCTGTCGCGCTCATACCGGGCATGAACGGCCTGCTTAACCGGATGAACAGGGAACAGGTAAAGCGGCGGGCGGCCGCGCATTCCCCCTCGGCTTAAATCAATCCCGATTGGTCTTAATGCCAGGTAACAGCCAATTAAATGGGGGTATGGTAGGACGCGGCATCCTTGACGCGTCCTGCACATTTTCCCCAAAGTATGCGATTTTTCCGGCGGTAACCGACTATTGATTGTCAAGTTGCTCTAGCTTAACATAGGGCATTACCCTTTATTTTTGCAGCAACGCTTTCACTTCGCTTTCATGGTCAAACAGTGTACAACCGCCGTTATGCCCCGCCGCCGCGGCAATATCGCGCAGTTTTTGGAAGAACCCGGACCTAAGCGCCGCTTTTATGGAATCCGTTTTAAGGTTCAGCTCGGAATGCGGCGAGAACGGGCATGGCTCCGCACCGCCGTTCGCGTTGATATGGAAGAACCCCCGCCCGGAGGCAAGGCAACCTCCCATCGATTGTTCGTCGCCCGGGAAGGATACGAGTATCGTATCGGTAAATTCCTGTTTTAAGTCGTCCACCACGCCTTGCAGCTTATGAACGCCTTGTTCATCCAGCATCAGGTGCTCTGTCCCCGGTTCCACTGGCACATATTCCACAAAAAAGACCACGCCGCACCCGTCTTCGCGAAGCGAGGCTACAAAGCCGGGCGTCGTCACATCCGCCATGTTTTCCTTTGTGACAGTGATGGACGCCCCAAACAGCATCTTCTTTTTTTTGAACCGTCGCATTACATCCTGCACTGTTTCAAAAGCGCCCGCGCCCCGCCTGCTGTTTGTCTGTTCCCGGTTCCCCTCGATGCTGAACACCGGGATCAGATTGCGGTTTTTTCCAAACAGCTCAATATAGCGGTCGTCTATGGGCGTTCCGTTGGTGAATATGGGAAAGACCATATTGGGGAACCCCGCCGCCGCCTCTATGATGTCCCGGCGCAGTAACGGTTCGCCGCCCGCCAGCAGTATAAACGACACGCCCAATTCGGACGCTTCCCCAAAGATCCTTTTCCAGTCTTCAGCTAAAAGGTCGCTGGCCGTGCCGTCCGAACAACCACCGGCCGCGCGGGCATAACATCCGGCGCAATGCAGGTTGCACCGCGAGGTGATACTGGCAATCAGCATAGGCGGCACATGCGTTCCCTCCGCCTCATTCGCCTGCCTGCGCTTTGCGCTCTTCTTTATTTCGGGTGCGATCTTCGCTAAAAACGCGATGCCGCGCGGGTTATTCAGGTAGTACTTTCCGGCAGTTTTCACAAGCAGTGAAATGCCCTGCTCCATGTATACGTTCAAATCCATTTTTTTACTCTCCATGTGATATGTGGTAGTTGTTTACGAACTCCTCTAAGTGGCGGTGCAACAGCAACAGCGATTCTTCCCGTTTGTCCGGCTTGCCGTTATATTGCAGCATCAGCAGCAGCGTGGGCCCATAAAACTGCATAGCCACTACGCGCGGGTCCGCCTTTCTAAAATACCCTTGCTCCATCATGTGCGCAAAAAGCGCCGTCTGGAAACTGAGTACGCCGTCAATAAACCATTCCTCAAACAACCGTGCCGCGTCGTTGTTTTTGTATTGCTCAATCATCAGCAAGCGTGAGAATTTTACCGCGTATTCGTCTTCCGTAAAAAACAGGAAAACCGCTTCCACCGCCTTTTTCAGCCACTCGAGGTCGTTCTCGCCATATTCTCTCGAAACATTGTCTATCTCGCCCTGCGGCAGGCGATAAAAAGTCACCGTTTCCTCGAATCGTTCGTTCATTCCCTGTAGCAGCGTTTCGAATATCTGTTGTTTGCTCTTGTAGTGCTTATAAAGCGAGCTGTCCTTTATACCCACCGCGCCCGCGATATCCTTGACAGAAACACCGTCGTACCCACCCGCCGCAAAAAGGTCGAGTGCTTTCTCCAGTATTTCCTGCTTCGTGTTTCGTTTTTTCATATTTATCTTCCCGCATGCTAGTGATCACTAGCTAAATTATAGCTAGTATTCACTAGCTTGTCAAGTGTTGTTTTGCTGGAGGGAGTGGCTATTGTGCATGGATTTTCTCTGTGCTAATCACGGTGGCGTGCCATTTGACGTGCCCTTGCTCCGCCGGGCGTCTTTCCACTTCCTCTATTTCTCCCTGTTCGGCGCGCGGGTGGGCGGTG
>DOMW01000283.1:5851-6833 GCA_003510345.1 Clostridiales bacterium
TTTTTTCTCATAGCGGAGTGCCTCTCTCTGTTTTCTCTATGACGGAGCGCCTGATGAACCGCCCGCGTGCGTGACGAACGGCTCATCATCACCTTTCCCGCGCTGCGCGCGGGAAAGGCTGAACCCATCAACATAAAAGGTCTGTACCGCCCGGCGACACAACGTCTACGCCGCCTATGCTGCAAAAACAATAATATACGCATAATAGCCACTCCCTTTGCTGGGAGCAGTTATTGTGTGTATTTGGTATGTCGTACCTTTCGTTACAGACCTATTCCATGCACAGCAGGGAATAGGGAATATTCGCGCACAAACAAAAAAGCAGCTTTCGCCGCCTTTTTGTGATTGGGGGTATGTATTGTCAGTTGTCACACGCTTGATTCAGGAATCCCTCTCGGATTCAATCTATTTATAAACGCCCCATATGGGAATAAACATTTTTTTCCTTTTTTTCGAAATTTTTTTATTCATTTATCGAGGCGCGGCTGTTCCGTATTTTTTGGCGCGCCGCAAATCGGCATACAAGCAGTATGTGTCGGCACAGATCTTGTGCCGGCCGCAAAGCGGCTACTGTAGCTGCTCCAGCCGCACAAGGTGGTATTGCAGCCGGTACATCAGGCGTTCTTTACAGTCGGCGCTCGTGGAAAGCGTCTTTAGACTTGCTATTGCATCGAGGAGTTTTTGTGCGGCGTCTTGCTGGTAAAATGGGTAAGGGGCGGCGTCCAATTCGGCCAGAAACGCTTCTATGCTATTTACGGATGAAAAATCATTTGTCATAAAAAAGCCTCCTTCTCTTGAGATGGCAGAGAGCTTCTTTTTGTTTCGGATGTTCATGGTTTGTTTTTAATACGCGGAAAATTGGAATACGGCAAGCTCGCGGTCGGGCGTGATAAAATGCACCGTACCGCTTCTTTTCGGGTCATATGCCAGTTTGCCATATTTTTTGGCAAGGTGCGTGCAGATTTTGTCCCAGGATTCGCCG
>DOMW01000297.1:0-1953 GCA_003510345.1 Clostridiales bacterium
CCGAGTGATCTGAGCGACCAGTACACGGACGATAAGAAGCGGACGGTTTTGAAGATTATTTTCGAGGGGTTTGAGAAGGGGCAAAAACGGTGAGGAGCGAGTTGCTTGCTGCTTATTTATCAGTATTGTATGCATGAGATGATGAATTGTGATATTATGTGTATAAAGAATCTAATTAGGTCTGTATCAAAATATGGTACAGACCAAACCATAATCAATACGTTTCGGGGATCAGTGTCAATCTAAGAAATTGTCTTTTCTGTTCTTCCATGCTGTCATCATCGCCTTTGTTGTCGGGCACATTAATGCTCGTGTTCCCGTCGGTGCTTACCCCAAGGTTCTTCTCGTAAAGATTGATCCATTGCAATGGGTTTTTACATTTGCGATTATACCCAACAAGCATGGCCTCGGCGTATCCAATTGAACCTAGGCGCCCCGCCTTCGCGATGCGGGCAAGTTGCTTAGCGGAGATAATCCCCCATCCGAGAGGGACTGAATAGAAATATTGAGTTGCAGAGCTTTTATAATGTGCTTTTATATAATGTATATTTGTGTTTGACAACCATAAAGAATGAAGGTATAATTTTATCATAAAAGGCAATGGCTTTGGTCATTCGCTGGGGCTGGCCGAAAGGATCGGGTCCTACCACGGCGGGGAGTTACCCCGTCATTTTTATTGCGGGGATATGTAATGGTGAAAGAGTTAAGTGTTTTTATTGATGAATTAGGTGATTTTGGGCAATATGCTCCCCATTCGCCATTTTATATTGTAACACTTGTTTTTCATGATCAATCGGTTGACCTAAGTAGAAATATTGGTCATCTGAACTCTAAAATCCGTGATAGCGGGCTGCCAGACACTCCCATACACGCTGGGCCTTTAGTGCGTCGGGAATATGAATATCTTTCTTTGTCATTAACGGAAAGAAAACGTATTTTCAATTCTCTTTATAATTTTGCACGAACTGTGAACATAAAATATTACACACTTAACGTTGAAAAAAAGGAACTTGAAGAAAAAATTGATTTAAACGTCCAAATTACAAAAAAGCTGTCAGCGTTCCTCTTTAAGCATCTTGAAGTTTTCACACAATATGAGCGCATAATGGTTTATTATGATTTCGGCCAAATGGAGCTTGCAAATATCTTGGTTTCTGTTTTTAATACAATTTTTCAAGTGGTGGAATTTCGGAAGGTGAAACCTGTAGATTACAAACTCTTTCAAGCTGCCGATATGCTTTGCACTTTAGAGTTGCTTGCGCTAAAGGCAGAGAAAAATATGCTCTCAAAATCTGAATCTGTATTTTTTACATCCTCGAAAAATCTTAATAAAGCGTATCTTAAGGCTATTCAGAGAAAGCGTTTTATATAACCATAAACTGCGTAGCTCGTATGTTTGATATGTTACACAATAAAATAGGGTTCAATTCAAGGCGTTCTGGCACAGGTATGATCAGAACGTCTTTCTTTATTAATAATAATTGCATGAGAAAGGGGAGAAAAAGGTGGATATAATGAGGTTTGTATGGTACACTACCACAAACGTTGGCACATTGAAAACTAAATATGGTTGGATGCAATCTTGTAAATCCAATTTACAGGAGAGGATTCAAAAATGAAAAATCAAGAGGCTAAAGTAATAGTATATGTTCTTTATCGCGTGTCCACTAAGAAGCAGGTTCACAAGGTCATGAACAGACAGGACGGGCAGGTAACTGTCGCCGATGATATCCCGATGCAGCGGATGGCTTGCCACGATTTCGTCACTTCCAAAGGCAATTGGATTATCGGAAAAGAATTCAAGGAGGCTGGCATTTCCGGCTCCAAAGTGTCCGCGAATGACCGTGATGCCATCCAGGATTTGAAGGAAGCGGCGCTGAGAAACGAGTTCGATGTGCTGCTGGTCTGGAAGTTCGACCGCCTGGGCAGGATCGAGGATGAAACCCCGTTCGT
>DOMW01000297.1:2044-2205 GCA_003510345.1 Clostridiales bacterium
ACCGCGCTGAGAATCGCGGAGCGTATGCGCCAGCTAAAGGAAGAAGGTGCCTACACGGGTGGCCCGATCCCCCTGGGGTTCAAACTGGAAAACAAAGGCAGGGTAAGCAAGAAAGGTCGACCGGTAGGGGACCTGGTTATCGATGAGGACGCGGCGCGGTG
>DOMW01000297.1:2268-5547 GCA_003510345.1 Clostridiales bacterium
TGCGTGGCGGCGGTGAAGCGGATTCTCCACAACGACAGGTACCGCGGCACCATCGTGGAAGAGGAGGTCTTTGACCGGGTACAGGCGATGCTTGCGGCACGGGCGGATGCCAAGAATGAGAAGCGTCAGATCAATTTGCAGTCGCGGGCGCAGGCGTTGTTGTCAGGCAATATCTTTTGCGGACACTGCGGCAGAAGGATGACCTCGACGGTGAAGTCCGGCAAGCTGTCATACCTCTGCTACAACAAGCACCACGCGAGGGAAGTGGGGCAGAAGACGTACCTTGCCGATCCGATTGACGAATCTGTGGAGGCTGCAATTTTCGGTTTGTTCGATGAATTGCTGGATCGCCCAAAGGACAGCGTGATTGCCGAGCGGTATCTGGAGCGGGTGGCGATGTTGAAGGATTGGGAGGGTTCGCTGACTGGCGAAATCGCGCAGAGAAGCGAGAGCCTGAGCAAACTGAAAGCGGAGATCGTCAGGGCGCTGACCAATGACAGCCTGTTTTCGCGGGAAGACCTTGCTGAAAACATACAGGCGGCGAAGGATGAAATAGGGAAGTTGGAGGCCGATCTGTCTGTATGCAGAAGTGAACTTGCTGATAAAGAAAAGTCATATCAGTCTTTGGAGCCTACCTACAACAGGTTCAGGAATTGGGCGCATGAGTATAGTGATCTGTCCAGAGAGAAAAAGCGCGCGATCATCTGTGAGCTTGTTTCAAGGATAGAGCTTAGAAACGGATATGACGTAAAGATCGAATTTGACTTGCGGTACGAGCAGTTCTGCAAACCGCTGCGCAACGAATTATCGCTATTACATAACTGAGGGGGCCGATTGTGGCCCCCATATTTTTTTGAATCACTCCAACCATGTTTGGTAAAATGCGGCTCGCAAGCTAGAGCATTCGGCTGTTAACCGAAGGGTCGTTGGTTCAAACCCAACCTGGGGAGCCAGATAATAAGGCGAAAGCCTTACTATACAATTTCCGGTGGCGATAGCTGTGGGGAACCACCTGTTCCCATACCGAACACAGAAGTTAAGCCCACAAACGCCGACAATACTTGGCTGGTGACGGCCCGGAAAGATAGGTAGCTGCCGGATTCAANNAAGCAAGGGCCTCTTTTGACAAAAGTCAGAAGGGGTTTTTGCTATATATCTCAACCACCATAACCATACAAGATCGCATCTAAAAACTCACGGGAGTAGCAAGGCGGGCAAGGCGGAGCGTTTCGTTCGCCGTGTTTACGCGAAACTGCAAAGGAATTAGGGAACTGTTCTAAAAATCATAACCAGACTTCGCATGTCAAGTTATATATGGTATAATCCATTGCGAGGTGATACATATGGCGGGCAACAGACTATTCCAGATGCTGTTTATTCTATTGGAAAAAGGTGGCACTACCGCCCCAGAATTAGCTGAACATTTTGAGGTGCCCGTCAGGACAATTTACCGTGATGTTGACATTCTCAGTTCCGTCGGCGTTCCGGTTTATACCACGCAGGGTAAAGGCGGCGGAATATTCATAGAGGAAAACTTTGTGCTGAATAAGTCATTGCACACCGAGCAGGAACAGAAGAAGATACTCCTGTCTTTACAAGGTCTGAGTATTGTCGAAGAAGAAAATACAAACGAGCTTCTTTTAAAGCTCGGAGGAATCTTTCAAAAGAAAAATACAAGTTGGATTGAAGTGGATTTTTCCGAATGGAGCAAAAAAAGCGAGGACATATTCCGTATTCTAAAGAGCGCAATACTTCAAAGCAAAGTGATTGACTTCGCATACCACAGCGGTAAGGGGCAAAGTGAGAACCGTAGCGCCGAACCCTTGAAGCTGGTTTTTAAGAGCGGAGCGTGGAATCTGTATGCTTATTGCCGCACCCGGCAGGATTATCGGTTGTTTAAGCTTAACCGCATGAAAAGTCTTCTGATTACAAGGCATGATTATGTACGCGCCGCGCCTGAAAAAGTAATTGATGATATGAATCTATACGCTGATGGAACGGTAACATTGTCCCTGCTGTTTACCAGAGACATGGCATATCGTGTTTATGAAAACTTTGATGCTGTGCTTGAAAATGCAGACGGAAGCTATTCGGTCAATATTGATTTGCCGGACAATGAGAGCCTGTACCGCTTTTTATTATCTTTTGGTGACAGCGTGGAGGTTTTAGCTCCGACCCAAGTTCGTGAAAAGATGATTACAAAAATCACCGCTATGAAAAACAGATACGAAACCTGACACAGGATTGCAGGTTATGCTTGATACAATGAGGAAAACAGGAAATGAGGCTATTGTATGAAGCATGATGGGAAACACAAAGCCTACTACATCCTCGCCCGTTGTTGTAGCTTCGTATGTAACCGGCAGCACCTCGGCACTGATCGCGTCCGCTATCTTACGCGCCGCGTAGAGACTATTGCCGGTGGATGTGAAACAATATAGTACAGCCATAATTTGATACCCTCCTGTGACCGTCTGTTAAACTACATGCCCGACTGCCTTATCAAACAATCCAGCTTCCTGCGCGGCCTTAAAATCCATAATGCGGCTGATTAAGCTATGCAGCGTTTCAAATTCCTCACCGATATGCAGCGAGTAATAATTCTTTGTGCCTTGCTTGTGCACAATGACCAGCCCGCAATCCAGAAGTATACGCATGTGATGGGACACAGCGGGGCGGGATAGATGCGTATTGGCGGTGATCTCACCGACGCGCAGTCCGCCGCAGCCTATGCCCATCAATACAGTAATGATATTCTGGCGCGTCTCGTCGCCAATGGCGATGAGTAGTTTTTTGCTCTTGATAAAGTCAGCCCTGATGCTTTCGATTTGACAAATACACTCCAAAACCGTTCCTCCGCGATGCTCAATGGTTCAAACTGATAAACTAATTATACGCGTTTTGAAACCATCCATCAATATTGGGAAAGAAAATCGAGACGAATGGTGTAACACAGGCAGCAGGGAAGCCACCGCCGCCGCGTCCGCATTACCGGCCTGCACCGCGCCATCCTCCGGGATATTATGTCTGCTCACACGATAACGATACGCGAACCCCGGCGCGCCCAAATATTTGGTTTTTTCGCTTGTGACCGCCCTGATTACGGCGACCAGTGCCGTGCGCTCTGCGCCTGTTTTGTGGAATTGATACCTCAAAACTAAAGCCTCGCTTTCTTGCTTTTTCGCTGATTCCCCGGTTGTTTGTGTGATGTCGGGCCTGCCATGCCGGAGGATGCAAGGACCTTGGGGGGAGATCATTTCTAGGTAACCACTGATTAAA
>DOMW01000297.1:5618-9903 GCA_003510345.1 Clostridiales bacterium
ATCTGACCACGATTTAATCAGCGCTTACCTAGGGAGCGATTTCAAACACGGCGTACTATTGTCGTGTTTTGTAGTATACTGATGCTGATGATGAAATATGAAGTTACCGGCATAATGCCGGATGGATGTCGCGCATTGGAAACAGTGCGCGATTTTGCTTTTCTGTGCCCGCGCTTGGGCCGCATCGTTTTTTAAAACGGCATAAAATTGGGATAAAACCCGAATTGTTCAGGAGGCTGCCATTTGTAAAAAAATGTTAACCATAAAGATAAAGGGGTATCAAATATGTACCGTATGGGTTGCCGCATGCAAAAAAACCTGTGCATGAATGAAAGGAAAGTATTTGTTATGAACAAAAAATCCAATAAAGTAATTACAATACCGGTTACCGTGTTATTGGTAATAGCATTGCTGTGCGGCTGCGCGGTATCGGGTTTGCCGCAGTCGACAAACGCCGTGACAGCGGTGCCGCCGGTGGAAGCTTCCGCCGCGCCCAACGAAGGTACGGGCGGCGTGGTTGATGGAACGGCTACACGAACGCCAGGCGCATTCACTACGGGCAACGCGCAGATCGATGCCCAGCTTGCGGAGGCAAAGGCCGGTAAAAAGATGTCGTTTGCCGAGATCATCTACGAGCGCCCGAATATGGAATTGATGAAGAGCCAGGCGCAGGCAATAACCGGTAAGGTCAAAGACGCCGCAACCGCGGAGGATTTGATTAAGCTGGTGGATCAATACAATGAAATACCGGACTATGTCGCGTCTGTGTATACATTTGTCAACATCCATACTTTGATGGAACCTGATAACGACAAGTGGAAACAGGAAATGGAAGCGATGACCGGCGCTGTGGGTGAAGCCAGCTCGCAGAAGTACGAGTTTATGCAGGCGGTAGGGGCGTCGCCCTTTGCACAAGAGGTCTTGGCGCAGCGAAAAGATTTGTTTTTCGGGTTTGATACGGAACAAAATAGTCAGGCGCAGGGCTTTGATTTAGGCGCGTTCCGGGAGAAGGATGCGGCAATGCTGGCCGCGCTGAATCAGGCGTTTGCCGAAGCGAAGGTCACGTATCAGGGGCAATCGCTTGGATTCGTGGAAATCCTTAGCGCGTTTACGAAACCCGAGGAAATAAACGCGGCGCAGAAACTTTGGCTGGATACCCATTATACGAATATCGCGACACAGTATATCGAGCTGATCAAGGCGCGTAACGCTGCCGCGCGTACGGCGGGCTTCAAAAATTATATTGATGCCGACCTGAAATGGAGCGGCGCGGGATACACGTCGGATATGGCCTCCGCGCTGATTGATAATATTGCGGAAGAATACATACCATTCTTCAGGAAGGCTCGGGCAACGGGTGTTGAGAACAATATGGACACGAATGTGAAGGTAGAGGAATTCCTCCCGTTTGTGCAGGCGAGGCTGGGAGAAATGACGCCTGAGTTGGGTGAAATGTTTGCGCAGCTGACGGCTTCCGGGAACTTGATAACCAATCTGCCGGGATTCGCGCAACGCCCGGTCACCATGTCCTTGCTGAGTTACAACACATCTGTCGTATTAGGCCCATACACAGGCGATTCAATAGGTATGGAAACAGTGGTACACGAGTTTGGGCACTATTATAAAAGGGGCACTACGCCGCTGCACCAGTGGCCGGTCGAATTGGACGAGATACCGACACAGGCGTTGGAGTTGCTGTTTTTGCGGCAGTATGAAAAATTAAGCGCTGAACAAGGCTTGGCAATAGAACACACCATCCTTTATGAAATAATTACCCGATTGGCCATTTATTCGCAGGATGCGGCAATCGGCCTGAAGCACTATACAATACCTGACAGCGAGCTGACGCCCGACAGCCTGGCGCAAGCGACGGAAGAAGTGAACCGGCGTATGGCGAGGGATATTGACGTTCCTGAGGATATGCTGAAGTATTCATGGCTGGCCGCGCCGGAGCGCTTTGCAAGGCCGTTGGGTGACTTTGGTTATGTGCCCGGGCTGTGCCCGGCATTCGAGTTGTGGACCATATCGCTTCAGGATGAGGCGGCGGCGATGGAGATATACGAAAAGATTATTCATGACCCGACGCCTAACGCTGTGAAAGTAATCGCGAACGCGGGACTGAAAAGCCCGTATGACAAAGGGACAATAGCGGCCTTCACCGCGGTGCTGGAGGAGAATTTCCTGAACAGGGATTGGACAAAGGCAGCGGAAAGCGTACCAACGGAAACGCAGGTAAATGCTGGCTAAATCAAGCAACTGCCATGCTGAGTGAAGAAGCTTTCAGTTTGGCAGATCGCATACTCGAGGGAAACTGTGTGGGGCACGGCGCGTCAAGGATGCCGCGCCCTACATTAATTGGCGTTTGCCTGGAGATGCAAACCCACTTTGGTCAGCGGCTGCCTGGATGCAAATATCCCCTTGCGGCGGCCATTTCCACAACATGTTTCACCGCTACTTTGCGCGGCCCGTGCCGCGTGATTCTAAGCGTTAAGGTATCTTGTTCGCCGAGCGTCATTTCCCGCTCACCGTCCAGCGCGACAGTTCCCTGGTACCCCGGCGCAAGCACAAGCTCTTCCTCCCCGATAGCACGAACGGCACGCACGCCAAAGCGCGTAAGCACCCCCGCCGAGACCGCGGCAATGTAGTCTTTTTTCTCCCAGTCCAGCTCCAGGTACATCCCCCCGTCCTCTTCCGGAGAAATCGTTTTTATCACGCCCGCCAGCGCGGAAAACCCGATGCTTGCCGGGTGCGCCTGCGAAACGAACAGCGCGCTTATTTCGCTCTCATCGACGATCGCGCGCGCGCCGACATAATCCTTTTTCGAAAGGACGGCGTCCACAAGGGCGATATCCCGCTGCCCGTCCGAGATTTCAACCTCAATCCGTTTGCCGCGCGCTATCTCATCCCTTTTTACCACACCGTCCGCGATTGCCGCCGCCGCGGCCGCGACCGCCGTACCTTCCATAAACACCGGATATACATTATTTGTACCGGTGGAAACCGGTATCAGCGGTACGTCGCCAATCACTTTTGCGGCCGCCCGGCTTGTGCCGTCGCCCCCCAGCACGATCACAACGTCAACCTGTTCTTCTCGCACGATATAGTCCACAAAACGGATCGTATCCCGCGCGTCTCCATCCGTGCGCAGCGTGGAGAGTATTACGCGGCCCGCTATACCCGGTTGGTTCATCCCGTTTAAAGCGTACTGCGAAAGCCCGGCCTGGTCGGGCATACTGTATACCGTGTGGCCCGAGAGCTCATAAATGCCCGCGAGTATCCGCCGGACAATATTGACTTTTTCCATATTGCCAATCGTCGTCGCGTGCGACGTAATGCGCCGGATATCCTTCCCCGAATTAGGGTTTACGACCAACCCGATTTTCCCCATAATACCACCTGCTTTCCGTTCCCTGTATTGTACCCGCCCACTCTCTCTTTTTCAAGTTTTCCAAAAATTTCAGGCGCGGCTATTGCGCGTTCTTGTTCGGTGAAGCAACGGTTACCCGGTTCAATTTTGAAATGTTTATGACGGCATATCAATCCCCGCGCTATTTGTGCTATACTATTTCACATGGATAAAAACGAGCTTGATTTTTTTCTGATCGACGGCAAATATTACGGCGGCGACCAGAACTGGCATACGCATAAAATGATGAAGCTGGGCGGGTGCAGCGCGGTGTGCGCGTGTGAAACGTGTATTTGGCTTGCCAAAACAAAACCTTCGCTTGCGGGCCTGTACCCTTACGATACGAAATACATATCCAAAGAAGATTTTCTGCGGTTTTTTGAGACGGTGTTTCAGTTTATCCACCCGGGCATCGGGGGGCTTACGAGCGTGGAAAAATTTGCGCGTATGCTGCACAAATATATCGATACGACGGGCGTTAAGGCCAGGACGCGCGCGCTCGGCGGGAATATGCCTTACGCGGCCGCGCGGGAATTTGTTCGCGGCGCGATCGACCGGGGGCTGCCCGTGATGTACCTGATGCTGAAGCACAAGGACGATGCTTTTGCCGATTATGAATGGCACTGGTTCACGTTGACCGGCTACGAGGAGGTGCAGGGCGGCATGGACGTTATGTTCGCGACTTGGGGCAAAAAGCATTCGTTTCGGCTTGATCAGGCGTGGGATACCGGTAAAGCGTGGCGGGGCGGCATGGTAGTGGTGGAAGATTAAGTGAAAACAGCGCTTTTTTGTGCCCGTGTGCCCTGTTATGATAAATGCCGCAAGGGAGGAACGCGCAACAACGGCCCCCCGGCCAAGAATAAACCTTTACAGGCCGGG
>DOMW01000297.1:9925-13302 GCA_003510345.1 Clostridiales bacterium
AGAAATGGCACGGCTCTGTGCCTGTGCAACAAGGGAGTTATGCGTGGAATGAAGAAAAAAATGACGGTACTGCTGGCAAGTGTGTTGCTTGCGGTTTTTGTGTTTGCGGGTTGCGGCGGTGTGGCGGAAATCCGGAAACCCGCGCCCAGCGAAGGCGCGGCAATGTTTACGGTGGAAGGAAGCTGCGAGGCGGCGGTGGGTGCGGGCGTGATCACCGTTTCCGGTACGGCAAACCTGATGAGCGGCACAAACGGCGTGATCGCGCTGATGGGCGCGGATGGGGAAGACCTCGGCAAGGTCGATTTTGTGATGCAGGCGGGTGAGGCGATCACCCACGAATTCGCGGTGGACGAAGGGTGGCCGCAGCATGTGTACGCTTTTATCACATTTGACACAGACCAGGCGAAAGGCCAGCCCAGAGAAGTGACGGACGTCTATGGAAAGAAATTTGAAAACCTTGAGGGCGAGGATGTGATCTGGGACCTGCAAGGTTGTATTGTATCGTTTATGAGCGGTATGGTCGAAATCAATAGCGGGAATTAACAGGAAACGGCGCGGTTTTTGGTGCGCGGTAAAGGGGCATGAATCAGGGAGGGTAGGGTATGGATAACCAAATCGTCGAGATTGCGGAGCGGATCAGGGCTTTAAGGGAGATCGAGGACGTTTCCCTGGAAGAGATGGCGGATGCCACAGAGAAATCCGTGCAGGAATACCGCGGCTACGAGAACGGAGAAAAAGATTTTTCATTCAGTTTTCTTTTTAATGTGGCGAACAGGCTGGGCGTGGATATCACCGAGCTTTTGACCGGGGAGAACGCGAAGCTTCGGAAATTTGCCTATGTGAAAGCGGGTGGCGGGCTTAAAATGGAGCGCCGCAAGGCATATAAATACCAGCATCTTGCCGCTGTTTTCCAGCACAGGCGCATGGAACCGTTCCTTGTGACTGTGGAGCCGAAGGATACGGAAGCGGTGCAAAAGCACGCACATGACGGGCAAGAGCTCAATTATGTCGTGGAAGGCAACATGACGATGTTTATAGGCGACGCCGAGGTGTATATGTCGCCGGGCGACACCATTTACTTTGACGCGGGAACACCGCACGCCATGCGCGCGGAACAGGAAATGCCATGTAAGTTCCTGGCGGTCATAACAAAGTAAAGGGGGCGCGAAAACATGCGGCAGTTCGAAAAATATTGCACAACGGGCTTTAACAGCTACGAGGATTTTAAAGAAAACTTTAAAGTGACGGTTCCCGAAAACTTTAACTTTGTGTACGATGTGGTGGATGTGCTGGCAAGCGAAAAACCGGATAAACGGGCGCTTTTGTGGACAAACCAGAAAGGGCGGGCGCGCACGTTCACTTTTAAAGATATCGCCGAGCTTTCCAAAAGGGCGGCCAATATGTTCACCGCGGAGGGGATCAAAAAAGGCGATAAGGTCATGGTGATCTTAAAGCGGCACTGCGAGTTTTGGATCGTGCTTATGGCGCTACACAGGATCGGTGCGACGGCTATCCCGGCAACGCACCTTTTGACTAAAAAGGATATTGTATACCGGAACAACGCCGCCGATGTGAAGATGATCATCGCCACAAGCGACGACAATTTAAAAGAGCAGGTGGAGCTGGCCGAGGGCGAATCGCCCACGCTGCAAGTGAAAATGCTGGTAGGCAGGCGCCGGAAGGGCTGGCTCAATTTCCGGGATGAGATGGAAAAATACGGAACGGATTTTCCGCGCCCGACGGGCGACGCAGCTACGGCGAATGAAGACATCATGCTGCTGTATTTCACGTCCGGCACCACGGGCATGCCCAAAATGGTGGCGCACGACTTTACGTACCCGCTGGGGCACATCGTTACGGCTGTATATTGGCACAATGTAGATCCGGACGGCGCGCACCTCACGATTGCCGATACGGGCTGGGCAAAAAGCGCGTGGGGCAAACTTTACGGGCAGTGGCTGGGCGAGACGTGCATTTTTGTGTATGACATGGATAAATTCGTGCCGGCGGATGTGCTGCAAAAAATATGCGACTATAAAGTGACGACATTTTGCGCGCCGCCCACGATGTACCGATACTTCATAAAGGAAGACCTTACAAAGTACGACCTTTCAAACCTGAAATATGCCACGATAGCGGGGGAGCCGCTGAACCCGGAGGTATACCACCAGTTTTATAACGCGACCGGACTCAAATTAAAGGAGATATACGGGCAGACGGAGATGGTGGTGACCATAGGGAATTTCCTGTGGATGGAACCGCGGCCGGGCTCTATGGGCAAGCCGAACCCCTGCTATGATATAGACCTTGTTTCGGACAGTGGCGAGCCGTGCGCGACCGGCGAGACGGGTGAAATCGTTGTGCGCACGGGCGGCGGCGTGCCGGTGGGTATGTTCAAGGGCTATTACAGGGACGAGGAACGCACAAAGAACACATGGTACGACGATATGTATCACACAGGCGACGTGGCGTGGCGCGATGAAGACGGCTATTACTGGTATGTGGGGCGCACGGACGATATCATAAAATCCAGCGGCTACCGCATCGGGCCGTTTGAGGTGGAGAGCGCGCTTATGGAGCATCCGGCTGTGTTGGAAACGGCGATCACCGGCGTGCCGCACCCCGAGCGCGGGCAGATCGTAAAAGCGACTATTGTATTGGCAAAGGGCTATGCGCCTTCCGAAGAGCTGAAAAGAGCATTGCAGGAGCATGTGAAAAAAACGACGGCGCCGTATAAATATCCGCGCGAGATCGAGTTTGTGGAGGAAATGCCCAAAACGATCAGCGGCAAAATACGCAGGGTGGAACTGCGGGAACAGGACGCGAAGAAAAGCCGGAAGTAGAGTAAGGTAACAAGGGGGGATCGATTGATGGAAAAAAAACGGGCCTGGAGTTCGAAAGGTTTTACAGCGCTTTTATGGGGAACGTTGGCGGTATGCGTGGTATGTATAGTCACGTTCTTTATGTACTATGCGGATCTGGTGGCGCAGACGGCAAGCTATATGTATTCATTCGTGGATTATTTTATGGCGTTCTACCAGTCCAATATGCCTATCGTGATCGTTCTGGCGATATTGCTGCTTATACTGCTTTTTGTAAAAAGGAAACGCGAGGTTTACGCGCGGGTCTTCCTGTGGATATTGCTCGTGCTGGGGTTGTTTTTGACGTCTACGGCGATCCAGAGCATGGCTTCCCGGCTGCCGCAGCTTGTGGCGGAATACAGGCTGTTCTATGTNNGGATACTTGCCCTCTATCTGTATGGCGGTAACGCTCGTGGTTTTAACGGCGCGGCTGGACGCGGCGTCTACAACGGCGATACACAGGGTAAGCTTGCTTGCTTCCATCGTGGCGGGGGCTACGCTGGTGGTTTACCTGGT
>DOMW01000297.1:13311-13445 GCA_003510345.1 Clostridiales bacterium
CAGGGCCTTTCCAGCATGTTGACGCTTGTGTGTATGACGCTTGTAAATGTGGTTGCGTGGTATATGACGAGTTCGCGGCATCTTTTTGACCAGGCCGTCTATGCGATGACCGATGTGGGCGCAACCCTTATGGA
>DOMW01000270.1 GCA_003510345.1 Clostridiales bacterium
GAAGCGCCGCTCGGCAGCGACCTTGTTTTTTCCAACGAGCTTCTTTTGTCCCGCATCAACGCCGACCTCGCGAACGACCTTGGCAACCTGCTTTCGCGCACCGTCGCCATGATAGAAAAATACTTCGGCGGCGTGATCCCGGAGGACGCGCTGCCCAACCCGGAGGAAGACGGCGCGCTTAAAGATATAGCGCTCCCCCTTGCCGCCGGGTTTGAGCGGAAGGTGGATGAGCTTAAGATCAGCGAGGGGCTGGAGGATGTGTGGGCGTATATCGGCGCGCTGAACAAATACATCGACACCACCATGCCGTGGGCGCTCGCAAAAGACGAGAGCAAAACAGACAGGCTCAAAAGCGTGCTGTACCATCTGGCGGAGGGGCTTCGCATCGTAAGCGTGCTCATAGAGTGCGTGATGCCGGGCGCGGCCGTAAAAATGCGCGCGCAGCTCGGCATAGCGGATGAAGCGCTCACAAGCCTGGGTAGCGTCCGTTCGTATGGCGCGGCAATTGCCGGGCTGAAGGTGCAAAAAGGCGAAGCGGTGTTCCCGCGCCTCGATGTGGAGAAAGAACTGACAGAGCTGGAAAAGCTGCGCCCGCAAGAGAAACAGCCGCAGGAAAAACAACTGCCGCAAAATGCGGATGAACAAATCACGATAGATGAATTCAAGAAGGTAGTGCTGAAAACCGCGCTGGTGACGGCCTGCGAAAACCTGGAAGGGTCGGACAAGCTTTTAAAGCTCACGGTGAAAGTGGGGGATGCGTCGCGCACGATCGTCTCGGGTATCCGCGCAAGCTATACGGCGGAGGAAATGGTGGGCAAAACGGTCATCATCGCGGCAAACCTCAAACCGGCCAAACTGCGCGGTACGCTTTCAGAGGGTATGATACTCGCGGTGGGCGGTGCGGACGATGTACGCCTGTTGACTGTGGACGCGCCCGACGGCTTGACCGTTTCGTGACGGGGAGGCGGGGATACTGCTATGTGCTATTTTGATACGCACGCGCACTTGCTGGATGAAAAATTCGACGGGGACAGGGATGAACTGATTTTATCGCTGCCGGGGAAGGGCGTGGGCTTCTTCACCGAATGCGCTTCGGATATGGAGACTGCTGCGCACGCTGTGACGTTGGCGCAAAAGTACCCTATGGCCTATGCCGCCGTGGGGGTGCACCCGCACAGCGCCGCCGAATGGGAGGAACGGGATTACCAAAAGCTTGCCGAACTGGCGCGGCAGGAAAAAGTGGTGGCTATCGGTGAGATCGGCCTCGACTACCACTACGATTTCAGCCCGCGCGACGTGCAGAAGGCGGTGTTTGCGCGGCAGATGGAGCTTGCGGGGGAAGCGGGCCTGCCTGTGGTCGTCCACAGCCGCGAGGCGACGCAAGACGTGCTCGCCATACTGCGCGCGTACCCTGCGGTTACGGGGGTGCTGCACAGCTTTTCGGGCAGTGTTGAAACGATGCGCGAGGTGCTGGAAATGGGCTACTATATCTCGCTTTCGGGCGTCGTCACATTCAAAAACGCGAAGAAAGCAGCGGAGGCGGCGGCTGCCGTGCCGCCCGATAAGCTGCTGATCGAAACGGACAGCCCGTATATGACGCCCGCGCCGCACCGCGGCAAGCGCAACGACCCGTCCTATGTGCAATATACCGCGCAAAAGATCGCGGAGATACGCGGCATGGAACTGGAAGAGCTTCGGAAGGTTACAACGGAAAACGCAAAGGCTTTTTTCCGTATTTCGCATTAAACAGGTTACAAGAAAAGAGGAGACGCTATGAAGACATACAAATGGGCTATTGTATCAACAGGGTATATCGCGCACCGTTTCGTGCAGGGGGCGCGGCTTTTGCCGCAGGCACAGATCGCGTGCGTTTGTTCGCGCACGATGGAAAACGCGGTGAAGTTTGCCGATGAATACGGCATCGGCGGCAGATACGACGACTACGAGGTGATGCTGAAACAGGAAAAGCCGGATATTGTCTATGTCGCCACACCCAACATCGCGCATTACGATTATGTGATGAAGGCGCTCGACTTGGGCGTGCATGTGCTTTGCGAAAAGCCCATGGCCGACCATATCCCGCAGCAGGACGAGATGTACAAGAAGGCAAAGGACGCCGGCCTTTTTTTGATGGAGGGCATGTGGACGCGTTGTTTCCCCGTGGTGCGCAAGGCGGCGGCGTGGCTGGCCGCGGGCGAGATCGGCAGGGTGCTGCGCGTGCGTTCAGAGTTTTGCTTCCAGCCGGAAGAGGGCAACTGGCAGGAATGGAAAGCGGAAGCGGCGCTGGGCGGGGGTGCGATACGCGACCTTGGCATCTACACGCTTGCTATGGCGTTTCTGGCGATCCCCGAAGCGCCCAAAACGATTACGTCCACGATCATCCCCCACAAGGGGGCGGATATGCGCAGCGAGCTGTTTTTGGAGTATGATGGCGGCAGGACGGCTTATTTGTGCAACGCGATGAATTCCACGTGCGACATGGAAACGACGATCACCGGCGAGTTGGGTTACATCAAGATCGGCCGCGCGTTTTTCATGCCGGATAGGGCGAGGCTGTTTAAGCCGGTCGCGGGCAACGCGATGGCGTATGAGCTTGCGGAAATGCTGGACGAGCCATACGAGGCGACGGGGTTTCAGTATGAGGCGGCGCATGTGATGGCGTGTATCGACGCGGGCAAGCTTACGAGCGATTGGTTTACGCCCAAAGAAAGCCGCGAGATTGGGCAGATCATAGACGATTACCGCAGGAAATGGGGCGTTCGCTATTCGACCGACCCGCAGAATTGGTGGAAAGACTGACCGATGGATACATGGGTCTATAAGCTGGACGGCGTAAATTACATCAACCTAACGAACAAATGCACTTGCGCCTGCACTTTTTGCCTGCGCGACCATATGGATGGCGTGGGCGGTTATGGCCTGTGGCTGGAAAAGGAGCCAACGGCGGAGCAGGTAATAACAATACTTGCAGGGGATCAAACGGACATCGTGTTTTGCGGCTATGGCGAGCCGACGGAAAAGCTGGAAGAGCTGCTATTAATCGCCCGTTTCGTCAAGGGATACGGCGGGCGGGTGCGGTTGGATACGAACGGGCACGGCAGCGCGATAAACGGGCGGGATATCGTGCCCGCGCTTGCGCCGCTTACAGATGAAATCTCCATCAGCTTAAACGCGCCTACTGCCGCGCGTTACGCGGAATTGACCCGCTGCCGCTTTCCAAACGGGTTTTCCCATATGCTGGATTTTGCCAAAAAATGCGTGCAATGCGGGATAGGCACCACGCTTTCGGTGGTGGATGTGCTTTCCGATGAGGAAATAGAAGCCTGCCGCGCCATAGCGGAGGGGCTGGGGGCAAGGCTGCGCGTGCGGCATTGTGTGTGACAGCGCGCCCCGGCGGGAGAAGCAATAGAAATAAAGAACCTTACGGCGGAAGAAGCGCCGCTTGTGCTTGGCCTCATGCAAGAGCTTGCGGCGTATCACAACAGCATAGAGTCGCCTTTTTCCGGTATCTATCCGCATATTTCGCCCGCGTGGAAAATCGAGCAGATGCGCGCGCGGCTTGGGGATGGGCGCGGGTTTCTTTGCGTTGCGGCGGAAGGCGGGGAGCTAATCGGTTTTGTGTACGCTTCCATTACAGAGCGTGTGGGCGAAGTCGCGATGCTGTACGTGAAAGAGAGCGCGCGCGGCAAACAGTACGGCGGCGCGCTGCTCCAAAAAGCGCTGTGTTTTTTTGATCGGAAGAAAGTGAACCTCATAGATATCCGCGTGCTCGACGGAAACCCTGCCGCTGCGTTCTACGAAAAATATGGCTTT
>DOMW01000059.1 GCA_003510345.1 Clostridiales bacterium
ACCTACGGTTCTAAAAACTTCCTCCAAGGCACGAATAGTGCTTATACTGTGCTGTGCGGGCACGTCATTGCGGGCTTGACCCGCAATCTATGCTTAAGCCGGCCAGCTTAGAAGATTGCGGATCAAGCCCGCAATGACGCAACAGGGGAGGAGGGTCGGTTTCTGCAATGGTGTAAATTCCAAATCTTCCTGCTCCCATTGACGCCCGGCGGCAGCGTCCAAAACTATTTGCGGTGGAAAGAATTGCCGTTTCAACAATAGCGCAGGTGCGGGTTCAAATCCCGCTTTCCCAGGGAATGCACTGCACGCCCGTATCGCACACAAGACTTCGGTTTCGCGTCAGTCCTTTCTTTTTTCGGCATGACCCGATTTTAACCGCTGTTCACTTAAAAATTTACAATCTGGCGAAACTATACAGGATGCCGCTTGTATAAATAACCATTCTTCTGTATAATATTAATAGCACACTTTGGTGTTGGGGGAATTCGATTGAAATTTGGTATTTACACGAACCCGCAGAAAGATAAAAAATACGCGGCTACAAAAAAAGTGCTTGCGGCGCTTAATGAGGCCGGATGTGACGTGTATTATGACGCGCTGACGGCGCGCGGCCTCGGGCTGGCGGCGTTTCGCGACGCAAAGGAGTGCGACGTGCTCTTTGTGCTGGGGGGGGATGGCACGATATTGCAGGCGGCGCATAAATATGTCCGGTGTGATATCGCGCTGGTGGGCATCAATTTCGGGCGCCTGGGGTTTATGAGCGAGATCGATATTGACGGTATTGTGCCGTTTATACGCACGGTGCTTGCCGGGAAGTACCGGATAGACGAGCGGACGATGTTAAAAACGCGCGTGCCGAGGGTGGATGAACCGGTTTTGGCTTTGAACGATTTTATCATAACAAAACAAAGCCGCTCGAAAATGATACGGCTGGATTTATATGTAAACGGCTCGCACGCCGAGCATTACATTGGGGATGGGCTGATCGTCTCTACGCCCACGGGTTCCACCGCTTATTCCATGTCCGCAGGCGGGCCTATCATATCGCCCGATATCGCCTGTATGCTGATCACCCCTATTTGCCCGCATTCGATGCACGCGCGCAGTATTGTGGCAAATTGTACGGATGAGATTACCGTTATGTGCGTGGACACGGCAGGGAAAGTGGGCATATCCGCAGACGGAAGAAAAGAGATGCCGTTTATGAAGGGCGACGCGATTACAATCACCACAGCCGATATCAAAACAAAATTCCTGCGTGTGGAAGCGGATAATTTTTATTCCCATCTAAAAAGAAAACTGGCGCAATGGAACAGGACGGATAACTAAGGGGAACGGGATATGAAGGCAGAAAGGCAAAACAAGATACTCGAGATCATTTCAAACGGCGATATCGAAACACAGGAAGAACTGGTCGCGGCGCTTTGGAAAGCCCGTTTTAAAGTGACGCAGGCGACAATTTCGCGGGATATCAAGGAACTTCGGCTGGTGAAGATACAATCTGGAAGCGGGGCATACAAATATGCGGTCAGCAAAAAAGCGGACGCGATGAATTCCGATATATTACTGCGTATATTCCGCGATACGGCGCGCTCGGTGGAGTACGCGCAGAATATCATTGTGATAAAAACATTGAGCGGCGGCGCGAACGCCGCGGCGGAAGCGATTGACACATTGGATTTTGAAGGGATACTGGGTTCGATCGCCGGGGATAACACAATATTTATCGCGACGGTTTCCGCAGGGGCGTCTGCGGATATCGCGGACAGGCTGCACAAGATATTAACACCAAACGCCTGACGAGGAAGATATGATACATAGTTTGCGTGTGGAAAACATTGCGCTGATCGATCAATTGAATATTGAGTTTTCAGCCGGCCTGAATGTGCTTTCGGGCGAGACGGGGGCGGGGAAATCCGTAATCGTGAATTCCATGAACCTGATCCTGGGTGAGCGCGCCGTGCGCGAGATGGTGCGCGCCGGAAAGGAAAAGGCGTTTGTGGAGGCTGTGCTGTACCTTCCGGAGGAAGTGGCAGCGCCGCTGTTCGCCCAATACGGCATTGCGCCGGAAGAAGAACTGATCGTGAGCAGGGAAGTATCCACAGCAGGCAAAAATGTATGCCGGATCAACGGCAACGCGGTGAACCTTTCCACGCTCAAGGGGTTTATGGACCACGCGGCCGACCTGTTGGGGCAGCATGAGCACCAATCGCTGCTGCACCCGGAAAACCACCTTGCGCTGGTGGATTCTTTCGGCGGGCGGCAGATCGGGGCGCTCAAGAGCTTGATCGCCGGGGAATACCAAAAGCTGAACGGGCTGCTCCGGCGGCAAAAAAGTTTTGGGGGCGACCCCGCCGAACGGCAAAACAAAGCTGATTTACTGCGGTTTCAAGTGGATGAGCTGCAAGAGGCCGGCCTCAAAGAAGGGGAATATGAAGCGCTTATGCAGGAGCGGGCGGTTCTTTCAAACGCGCAAACCATCGCGGCGGCGCTGAGCGCCGGTTATGAGATATTGTATGCGGCGGAGCATGTGGAGGCGAGCGTGCTCTCCACAATAAAGAGTGTGATGGACGAACTTTCCGCCATCGCGGCGTACCGGCAGGAATACGACGAGCTTTACCGGCGTGTAGAGGAAAGCTATTACGCGCTGGAGGACGCGGCGCAGGATATCGGCAAAGAGGCGGGGCGCGTTTCTTTTGACGAGCAGCGCCAGAACGAAGTGGAAGACCGCATCGAGCTTTTGAATACGCTGAAAAGGAAATACCAGGCGGCGGACGCGGACGAGCTTTTACACATGCTTGCGCAAAAACAAGAGGAGCTTGACGCTCTTGCGCATTCGGAGGAACTGCTGCAAGAGCTGGAAGCGGATATCGCGCGGGAAAAAGACGCGCTGTACGGGCGCTATGAAGAGCTGCACAGCCTGCGCGAGAAGGCGGCGGCGGCAATTTCTAAACGACTTACAGCGGAACTTGCAGAGCTTGCCATAGCAGGTGCGCGCTTTGAAGTGCGTTTTACCGGCGTACCGTCCAAAGAGGAAACTGTTTTTTCCGCGGCCGGCCCGGAACAAGCGGAGTTTTATTTCGCGGCAAACGCGGGTGAGCCGTTAAAGCCGCTCGGCAAAGTGGCGTCCGGCGGCGAGATATCCCGCGTGATGCTGGCGTTTAAGAGCGTGATCGCCGAGGCGGACAGCATCCCCACCATGATATTTGACGAGATCGATACGGGGATCAGCGGGCATACGGCGCATGTCGTTGCGCAAAAGCTCGCGGCCCTCACAAAAAACAGGCAAGTGATTTGTGTGACGCACCTGCCGCAGATCGCGGCGATGGGGGACAGGAATTTTCTGATCGAAAAGATCTCGGGTAAAGATAGTGTGAACACGCGGATATTGCAGCTCTCGGGGCAGGCAGCGGAAGAAGAAATCGCGCGGATGGCCGGCGGCATGCAAACGGAAAACGCATTGGCGTATGCGCGGGAATTACTGGAGCACGCGCGGAAGTTTAAGTTGGGTGTGTAAATTGATTAGATTTAAAAAGACATTGATCGTGGAACAGAATAGAGAGTATGTAATACATATTCGCGAAATGCTTTCGGGTATCACCGATAATATTTTTTTTTGCCTGGACGGGAAAGAAGCGGTGCAGCTATATGACGACCACAAGCCGGACTTGATCCTCGTGGAGGCGATTTTGCCGAAACTGGACGGTTTTGCCATTCTGGAGCATATTGAAAAGAGCGGCCTTACGCACGTTAAGATAATGCTTACGTCTATAAACCAGGATATCATCATAAAAAAAGCGTTTGAGCTGGGTGCCGATTACCTGTTTGTAAAACCGTATGACAGGGAGACTTTCGCAAAGCGCATTTGTGACGTGCGGGATTATAAGCTGTATGGCGGCAGGCGGCCGCCGTTGTCACAGGCCGAAGACCTGCGGACGCAAATTACAAATACGCTTAAGGAGTTTGGCATTCCCGCGAAGATCAAGGGGTACAGCTACCTGCGCGAAGCGCTGCTGATTGCCTGCGATAATTTTTCCGTGCTGAGCTCGATCAACAAAAACATATACAAGGTATTGGCGGCGCGCTTTGATACCACGGATAAGTGTGTGGAGCGGAATATCCGCCACGCGATCGAAACGTCGGCAAACAGGGGGGATATCGAAGCCTACTACCGCTATTTCGGTTTTTCCGTCGACTCCAACAAGGGAAAGCCGACCAACGGGGAATTTATTGCCGCTATAGCGGATAAGATATTATTGCAAAAGGGCTGACATTTGCTGAACTGTGTTTAATACGAGAATATGAAGGGAGTGTGTTTATGTTGAATAGAATTATGACCGCAAAAAGCTACATTGAAAGCCGCACCGGTTTTCGCCCGGAGGTTGCAGTTGTGCTCGGTTCCGGGCTGGGGGATTACGCGCAAACGATCGAGCCGGAAATAGAATTTTCCTATGGAGATATCCCCGGCTTCCCCGTTTCCACCGCGCCCGGCCACGCAGGCACGCTGACGTTTGGGCAAAAGTGCGGCAAACGCGTCGCGCTTTTTTCCGGGCGGTTCCACTGCTATGAGGGGTACAGCGCCGCGGAGACCGTGATACCGCTTAGAACCGCTTTTTTGCTGGGCGTGAAGACGGCGCTTCTCACAAATGCGTCGGGCGGGATCAACGAGTCATTTAAGGCCGGAGACCTGATGGTGGTGCGCGACCATATAAATTTCTCTGCCAGAAACGCTTTAACGGGCGGCAACATAGACGAGCTGGGGCCGCGCTTCCCGGATATGTCGTTTGCGTATTGCGGCAGGCTCAACGAGCTGCTGTTTGAATCCGCGGAAGCGGCTGGTGTAACGCTTAAGAGCGGTGTTTACGCCTATATGGTTGGCCCTTCATATGAAACACCGGCGGAGATTCGCGCGCTTCGGACGCTCGGCGGGGACGCTGTGGGTATGTCCACGGTACACGAGGCGGTCGCCTGCGCGCATGCAAGGGTGGAAATGGCCGCGCTTTCCTGCATTAGCAATCTTGCGGCGGGTGTTGCCAAGCACGCGCTTACGCACGAAGAGGTAATGGCGGCGGGCAAGGCAGCCTCCGGAAAAATGACGGCGATAGCGGATGGGTTTATAGAGCGCGTTTGACCAGGCTTGCGATCCGTGCTAAAATATTAAAGCGTGGAAATAGTAATACGAATCACTGATAGAAAAACCTAAAAAGAGTGTATTAATGGGTAAATGGTATAACAAAGTATAACGATTGAAGGATGAAAGATTATGTTTTTTGTTTCCAACTGGACAAGCCCCGAATATTGGCTGGCTGTATTATACAGGGTGCCGGCAATCCTTTTTGCGCTTTCCGCGCATGAATGTGCCCACGCGTGGGCGGCTTACAAGGCGGGCGACCCGACGGCGCGCAACCTTGGCAGGATCACGCTAGACCCGACAAAGCACCTAGACCTTTTCGGCACGATCTGCCTGCTGCTGTTCGGGTTTGGCTGGGCAAAGCCCGTACCTATCAATTCACGCAATTTCAAGCACGGGCGCAAGGACAATGTATGGGTGTCGCTTTCCGGCATACTGACAAACCTGCTGCTTTCGTTTGTGTTTTCGCTGGTGCTGTACATATCGGTTCTGGGCGGCGCCACCAACGCGATTTACATCAACATACTTATCCCGTTCATCTATATCAATATAGCGCTTGCTGTGTTTAACCTGATCCCCATCCCGCCGCTCGACGGCTTTCAGTTCATATCCGGCCTTTTTTTCCGCAAAGCGGCGCGGGCGGTGAACGTGCTGAACCGGTACGGGTTCATCATATTGGTCATACTGATGATCACGGGTGTGATCGGTACGATCTTAGGATATGTCAGCGGATTTCTGGTAAACGCTTACGACGGGCTCTTTTCGCTTTTCGCGCCGGATGCAAGGGGGCTGCTGCCTTATGTCCTTGCTTTTGGATGAGCGGGCGCAAGTATTTAGGCTGGCGCAATTTGAAGGCCCGCTTGACCTGCTGCTGCACTTAATAAAAAAAGCTGAAATAGACTTACAGGATATTTTTGTTTCGGAGATCACCGAACAGTACCTCGTGTATATGGATCAACTGGGGGAGATCGACATGGATCGCGCAAGCGATTTTCTTACTGTCGCCGCCACGCTGCTTTACATTAAATCGCGCGCGTTGCTGCCCGTGAAGGTGGAGGACGAGGAGACGGAAGACCCGGAAACAGAGCTTTTGCGCCGCCTGCGCGCCTATCAGATATTTAAGGAAGCGGGCGAAAAGCTTGCCGAAATGGGAAAAAACGCAACCGGTGTATTCTACAAGCTGCCGGAGGAACTTTTTGACGGGCAGCAGGAGTTCTTTTTGGAAGATACGGACGCCGAAGCGCTGTACCAGGCGTTTTTATCCGTATTGAAAAACCGGAAGGAACGCGAGAACGAAGCGCAGGAACACGTGGAAATACACGGCGACCAGTTCAGCATCAGGCGGCAGAAAAGCAAAATACTGCTCTTTGTACAGAACGCGGGCAAGCTTTCCTTTACAAGGCTGTTTGCAGGGAGTGTTTCCGCTATGGAGATTGCCGTCACGTTTATCGGGTTGATCGAGCTTTGGCATGAGGGCAGGGTGCAAGTGGAACAAAAAGGTTTTAAGAATGAAATCATGATCAGCTATAGCGGCGAGGGGGGCGGGCGCGTTGAACAGGAATGAAATATGCGGCGTGGTGATGGCGGCGTTGTTTGTGTCCGGCGACGCGATGGAGGTGCAGGCGCTCGCGCAGGCGGTAGGCGTTGAGGTGGATGCGTTCGACGTGCTGTTACAGGAGATGATGGCCGAGCAGGAACTGAAAGAGAGCGGTATTCTGCTTACGCGCGTGGGCGATAAGGTGCAGCTTTGCACAAACAAAAAATACGCGGCCTGTTTAAAAGAATTGTTCGCGCCCGATATACGTGAATCGCTCACAGGTTCTGTGCTGGAAACGCTTAGCATCATCGCGTACAGGCAGCCGGTCACCCGGCCGGAGATAGACGATATCAGGGGTGTGCGGTCAAACTATGCCGTTTCGATTTTAAGGGAAAAAGGGCTTATCGCGGTGACGGGAAAAAAGGATGTGCTGGGCCGCCCGTCGCTTTTTGCCACAACGGACGAGTTTTTGCGGCATTTGGGCATCTCGTCGCTTGCGGAACTGCCGGCTTTGGAACAGGAGCAAGCGGCAGGCGCGCGGGATGCGTTTGACGAACCGCGGGCGGAAGAGGAAGAGCTGGCAATTGCGGCAGAGGAAGAGGAATGAGGCTACAGAAATACATGGCGGCGGCGGGCATCGCTTCACGCCGCAAATGCGAGGAATACATTGCGCAGGGCAGGGTAGAGGTAAACGGGGCGACTGTGCGCGAGCCGGGCTTTTTGGTGGACCCGCAGCGCGACAAAGTGCGTTACATGGGCAAGCCTGTAAAAACGGTGCGGCAAAAAACGTACCTTGCGCTGAACAAGCCTGCCGGGTGCGTGTGCACCTGCAAGGACGAGAAGGGCCGCCCCACCGTAATGCAGTATGTAAAAGAAGTGGACGCGCGGCTTTTTCCCGTGGGGCGGCTGGACTTCACAACAGAAGGGCTGCTGATCTTGACAAACGACGGGGAACTCGCAAATAAACTGACGCACCCCCGGCACCATGTGCAGAAAAAATACCTAGCCGTGATCGATTCGGATATTTCGGAAGGGGAGATCAAAACGCTGGAAGGGGGCGTGGCGCTGGACGGCACAAAAACGATTCCGGCAACGTTCCGCGTATTGCGCGCGGGCGAAGGGCGAAGCGAGCTGCTGTGTGTCATACGCGAAGGGAGAAACAGGCAGCTTAGGCGCATGTTTGAGGCGGTAGGGAAGAACGTCCGGTATTTAAAGCGCGTGGGCGTAGGCAATATTGAACTGGGCAATTTAAAAAAAGGGAAATTTCGTTACCTTACGAAAGAAGAGATAGCGTATCTGAAATCTTTGTAATAAACTTTTTGTGAAATGAATAGCAGGATTGCAAGGTAGGCATGTGGAATAAGATAAATTGGGTGGGAATTCGTATAAATTATTCTAGCTTAGAATCAATATAGGGAGAATTGGAGGTATTTCAATGAGCAAACTGGAACTGCTTAGGCAAAAAGACGAGAACGCTCTGGCTGCCGGCGGGAAGGACAAAACCGACGCCCAGCACAAGGCTGGGAAAAAGACGGCGCGCGAACGCATTCACGCGATTCTCGATGGCGCGAGCTTTGTGGAAGTGGATAAGTTCGTAAAGCGCACGTATGCAACGCCGGGGTTTGAGGCGAAAAGTGAGACAGGGGAAGGGGTCGTGTGCGGGTATGGCACGATAGAAGACCGCCCTGTTTTTGTTTTTGCGCAGGACTATACGGTGCTCGCGGGGTCGCTCTCGCAGGCGCACGCGGCAAAGATAGAAAAAGTGATTGGCATGGCCGCGAAATGCGGGAACCCCGTGATCGGCATACTGGATTCGGACGGCGCGCGCATAGCGGAAGGGGTGGCCGCGATCGACAGCTACGCGGGCATATTGAAGAAACTGAGCGACGTTTCGGGCGTGATCCCGACGGTTTCCATCGTTGCGGGCAATTGCATCGGTTCCGCCGCGTACATTGCGGCTACGACCGATTTTTGCTTTATGGTGGAGGGGATCGCGAAGACCGCGCTGCACGGGCCGCAGATCTATGAATCTACGCTGGGCGCTAAAATCAACATAAAAACAGCGTTTTCCGCGCAATTGCACAACGAGGAGACGGGCGTGGCGCAGTTCCTTGCGAAGTCGGAGGACGATTGCTACGCGCAGGTTAAGCGGCTGCTCGGGTACCTGCCCTCGAATAATCTGGAAGAGTGCCCGTATGTGCCCACGGAAGACGACTTAAACCGTGCCGTTGCCGCGGGCGAGGGATATGAATACGACGCGAAAGCGCTCATTGCCGCGCTGTGCGACGGTGGTGGCGTTATGGAATACCAGGCGTATTATTCGCCGGAGATCGTGACTGCGATTGGCAGGATGAACGGCGGTACGGTGGGCTTTGTGGCAAACAGCGCCGAAGGGAAGGTTACCGGCCACGCCGCGCGTAAGGCAAGCAGATTTATTTCGCTGATGGACGCGTATAATATCCCCATCGTTACGCTGGCGAATTGCGGCGGCTCGAGTGTGGAAGGCGAGCGGAGCATGGATATCGCTAACTACGCGCGCCTTATTGCAAGCTACGCGCAGGCGGGCGTGCCTATGGTATGCGTGGTCACGGGCAAGGCGGTTGGTGACGGCTATGCCATGATGTGCCCTAAATCGCTGGGCGCGGATATCGTATACGCGTGGCCGGAAGCGGAGATCACCGCGCTGCCGGTGGAAGCGGGCGCGGTTATACTGTATGAGGACGCGATACAGAGCGGCGCGCTTACAAAAGCGCAGGCGATAGAAAAATACAGGGACGACTACGCGAACCCGTGGCAGGCCGCGGAGCAAGGCGTTGTCGACGATGTGATCGACCCGAAATACACGCGGCAGATGGTGATCGCCGCGCTGGAAATGTGCCTTACCAAACGGGAAGAAAAACTGGCTAAAAAGCACAATGTGCTGCCACTGTGAGGTGATGCGTAATGGCAAATGAAGTAGTAACGGTTGGCTTGCCAACCATGGGGTTGGGCCTTCTGGTCACATTCGTCGCGCTGATTCTCATAATCGTGATCGTGTACATCCTTTCCGTTGTGACGCGGGAGAAGAAAAAGAACGCGGCGGCGGAAGAGGTCATAGAGCGGTCGATCGCAAAACCGGCGGCGGAAGCGCAGGCAGCGATGATCGAAGCAAAGCCCGTACAGGCGGGCGGCGATGAAACACTCGCCGTAATCACGGCGGCGCTTGCCGCGTATATGGCGGCGCAGGGCGGCTCGATGAACGGGCTTGTCGTGAAGTCGTACAGAAGGGCAAACGCCGTTTCCCCCTGGGCAAGGGCCGGGAGGAGCGCGCAGATTAATAATAAGTTTTAACAAATTCTGATTTGGAGGGAAGTATAGCGATGCGTAAGTTTTTGATCAATGTAAACGGAAATTCTTATGAAGTGGAAGTGGAAGAAGTAGGCGGCGCGCAGACTGCGGCTGCCCCAGCTCCTGTTGTCGCTCCTGCCCCGGCTCCG
>DOMW01000126.1 GCA_003510345.1 Clostridiales bacterium
GCGCCGCAGGCACCTTGACCCGGAAGGAGTACCCAAAAGCAAACACACGGTATTTACACAGCAAAATACGGGCTTGTATTTGGGCGGACATGGCTAACCGGGACATATACAAATCTTGTTAAACTACCACCCGCAATGAGGCAAAAAGACGCGCGGCGGTATTGGTCAGCCGCTATCTGGTATTCTCTAACTCCACTGTCTCGCTGCCCCGCAAAAACGCAAGAAGCCGCTCTTTCTTGTCTATGGCGTCGTCATACCCGTTTTGGTAGAGCTTTAAAAGCTTAACGGGGTCTTTCTCAAACCGGACGGCCTCAATGGGCCGGGAAGGGTAGAACACGATCGCGTCGCCGCGTTCTTCCTGTTCCGCCGCCATATCCAGACTTTTATTGTAGTAATCGAAACGGTTCGCCACCGCGCGCGCGAACTTCCTGTGGAAAGGATAGCGCAGGTAAACAAGGTTGCTCGCCGGGCCTTTTTGGGCGCGCCACCCTTTGTTGCGGGTGACGACCACCACATTTTTCGCATTGCCCTTTTTAAGGGAATAGGCGATGGGGATGGAATCGCTCGCGCCGCCGTCCATCAGCTTGCGGCCATCTACGCGCACGACGGTGGAAGCTATGGGAATGGCGGCGGAAGCGCAAAGGTATTGCATCTCATTGTCGTCCGAAAGGTCGCCCAATACTTTATAGAACGGTGTGCCATCCTTGAAATTGGTCGCGACGATCGTGAGTTTCTTATTTGAATTTTTGAATGTTTCGTAATCGAACGGCAGGTGGATGCGCGGTACTTCGTAAAACACATACCGCATACCGAAAAACGAACCTGTTTTCACAAAGCTTTTGAAGCTCAAATACTTGTCATCCGGCGCGAAACGGCGGTATACTTCTTTGTTGCGGCCATTTTGCAGCGAGATATACGAAATCGCGTTGGCGGCCCCCGCCGAAACGCCTATGATATCTTTAAAATGAATCCCCATGTCCAAAAAAGCGTCCAATACGCCCGCGGTGTATGCGCCGCGCATACCGCCGCCTTCCAAAACCAGTCCTGTTTTTGCCATACCGCATTACTCCCCGCTGTTTGTTCCACGAAATATTATAGTATAATTGGTGTAAAAAATCAAAATATGGTAAAATGGAAAAATAGCTATTTTGCATGTATTATTGTTTTCGCAACATAAGCGGTGTAGGTGTTGTTATCGCCGGGCGGTACAGACTTTTTATGTTGATGTGTTCAGCCTTTCCCGCGCTACGCGCGAGAAAGGTGATGGGGGGCCGTTCGCCACGCGCGCGGGCGATTCATCAGGCGCTCCGTCAAGAATAAAGCAGGAAGGACACTTCGCTATGAGAAAAAACGCTGCCTCGTGATAGAGTAATGTCACAAATAGAAAGGCACGTTTTTTCTAATCCGTTCTTCACCGCCCGCCCGCGCGCCGAACGGGGGAAAATAGAGGAAGAGGAGAGGCGCCCGGCGGGGCAAGGGCAGATCAAATGGCACGCCGCCGTGAGTAAAACGAGGAGGAAGAAAAATTGTTGATGGTAGGCGTTATTTGTATCGTCGTCTCGGCGCTACTCATTTTATACTTTTTCCTAACTGCCGGCAGCGCGCCGGGCGGGCGGGGCGACTGGCTGCGGGAATACCGCTTTGCGCACAGGGGCCTGCATAACGAAGAATTTCCCGAGAACACGCTTCCCGCGTTTTTGCGCGCGGCGGAGCGCGGCTATGCGATAGAGCTTGATGTGCGCCTTTCAAAAGACGGGGAAGTCATGGTGTTCCATGATGATGAATTGAAGCGGGTCACAGGGCAAGAGGGCAGGGTGGCTGACTGCACGGCCGAAGAACTTGCGCGTATGGGCGCGTGCGGCACGCGGCATACCATCCCGCGTTTTACCGATGTGCTGCGCGAGGTGGGCGGTAAAACGCCGATTTTGATCGAGACAAAAAATGAAGGCGGCGCGGGGGCGCTCGAGGCAGCCTTGTATGAGCTTTTGCGGGGTTACGGCGGACGCTACGCGGTGCAGTCTTTTTCCCCGTTTTCAATAGGATGGTTCAAAAAAAACGCGCCCGAAGTGCTGCGCGGCCAGCTATCCGCCCATTTTACGGAAGGGGCGGAGCACATCGCGGCATACAAACGGTTCATCATAAAGAGCCTGCTTTCAAATGTGTTTTGCCGCCCGAATTTCATAAGCTATGAGCGCGGCGGCGTGGCCGATGCCGAGGTCAGGCGGCTGAGAAAAACCGGGCTGCCCGTGCTGGCGTGGACGGTTCGCAACACCCGGCAGGAACAGCAAGCGCGGCAAGACGCCGATTCCGTTATTTTTGAGCAGTATTTGCCCGGCGGCGAGGAGGAAACATGGCAAGAAAAGTGACAGACCCGCGCGAGGTGCGGTTTAAAGCGCCCGTTAGAATCGCGCTGGGCGTGTGCGGTTTTTTGATGGTGCACGGCAACTTGCTGCTATGGTGGATCGGCTTCCTTTGCGCGGTGATCGCGCTGTTTTCCTCTGTCCGTTTGCTGAAAAGCGGCGCAAAGAAAGAGCGGGTTGCTTCTGTAATTGCGGTGGTGCTGGCAGTGGCCGCTGGGGTGGCCTACTTCATAAAGGAACTGAGCGCGGGCATAAATCTATTGATCTGACCCGGAGGGGTGGGAGATGCGCATATTTCTCTATCGGTTGGGCAGGGTATACCTTGCGGTAAAGAACGCGTTGGTCTACCTGTTTTGTGAAAAAAGGCGGGGGATCGATTTCGCGCGGATGCGCCGTCCGTATGGCGCACATTCGGACAGCCTGTGGTACGAGACGATTACAGCACGGCAGATTCAATCGATCTTGCGCGGTTATGCGGGGGAAGAAAAGCGCCTTTTGGATGTGGGCTGCGGAAAAGGCTATTTTATCTATTGCGCAAAACAGGCCGGGTTCCGCTTCGTGGACGGCGTGGAGCTAAACGACGGCCTTTATCGCGTCGCGCAGCGCAATATGCGGGCGCTGCACATGAAGGATGTGCGCTTGTTTCTCCAGGACGCGGCGAATTTTGCCGGGTTGGACGGCTATGATATACTATATATGTTCAACCCGTTTGGTATGCTGACCATGCACCGGTTCGCGCGAAGTGTCCGCGAAAGCCTCGCGAGGAAGCCGCTCAGGCTGGTGGTGATCTACGCGCACCCTATGCAGCGCGGGCAGTGGGAGGCCCTTCCGGAATTCAGACTGAAAGAAACGCGGACAGTGAAGAGGTTTCCAAGGAATATCACCGTATTCTATTACGAATCGACATGCAAAATAGTTGATAAAAGCTTTAGAGAGACACTTGCCGGCTGCTTGGGCGAGGCGCGGCAGGTGACGGGAGGAACGGGTGATGGCGGAGCAAGTGAGACAAAGTATACGGAGCAGTAAAAACGCCCTCCGACAGGGAGAGTGTTTTGCGCTGATTTATACTAAACAAGCTGCACCTGTTTCCGTTCCGCTTCGCGCACGATCTCTTCCTCAAGCTCGTCATCCGAAATCAGTATATCAATATCCTCCATCCGCGCGTATGTGAACGGCATGATCTTATCTACTTTTTTGCTGTCCATCAAGACTATCTTGCGGCGCGCCCTGTTCATCACTTCTTTTTTGATTTCACATTCCGTGTATGTGCCGCTGGTGAACCCGTTCTCCATGGAAAACCCGCTCGAAGCCAAAAAAGCGATATCAATATTCACCTCGCGGATAAACGCGCAGGAATTCACGCCGGAAACGGAAATCGTGTTCCGGTTCACCTGGCCCCCAATGAGCGTCACGCTCGGCTTCTGCTTTTTTATAAGCTCCATTGCGATATTCACGCCGGACGTCATAATGGAAAGGTATTCGTCTGCCATCTCGCGGGAAAAAAGCATCATGGTTGTGCCGCTGTCGATATAAATAGAGCGCCCCCGTTCGATGAATTGCTGCGCTTTCTTCGCGATCACAAATTTCTGCGCCACATTTTCCAGTGTACGTTCAGAATAAATATCTTCCGAAGCAATGGAGAGGCGGCTCATCGCGACTGCGCCGCCGCGCGTTCTTCGCACAAAACCATTGTCTTCCAGAAATTTTAAATCACGCCGGAGCGTCATGCTCGAACAATTGGCAAAGATTTGCTCCAGCTCCTTAAGTTTCACTTCGCCGCGCGTTCGCAGCAGTTCTTTTATTTTTTCCCGTCGCTCATTCTTCATGCGCATTCACCATTTATCGAATTGATTTTTCACTCATTGATGTTATTGTATCATGGTTCTGTTCTGTTCACAACATTTTCTTAACAATTTGCTGTTCATTTTTAACATGTAGTAGTATTTATGCTAATCACATTATAAAAGCACAGCAAGAAGTGCGGGATTGTCGAAATATCCCGTAGTTGTCTTTTGGGTATTCCTCGTGGGTCAAGGTATCCCTGCGGGATGATTTAATGCCTCCGGCGGTTTAGAACNNACCTGCGGTTCTAAAAACTCCCTGATTATGGTATTCCTATGAAGCTTTGGCGTTGCTTTGGGGTTCTTAGGGGCTTGCCCCTAAGCCGCCGCAGGCGGAATACTATAAATACGCCGCAGACTCCTTGACCACAAAGGAATACCTAAAACAACTGTGAAATATTTTTGTAATTTTATTCTTTCTGTGAGGGTATTCCACCATTTCTTTTTCAAAACAAAGAGCGGCCAGTGGCCGCCCCCGCTTTTAAAATATCATATTAACGTCCGCGTTTATGCTTTCCGCTTATGCCGCGCCTGTATTCGAGCGCCACCAGCAATATGCCGATGCCGACCGTAACGATGAGCAGCCATTTCATGATATTGCCCGGATCGTCTGTCTGTGGCGACGTTGCGCTTGTTGTGCCGCTGTTTGGCGCGAAGAACACATGGATGGAATGGTTTGCGCTTACATTTTCAAACGTATATTCCGTGCGGCCTGCCGACCCGGCGACTGTCGTGCCGTCTACCGCGACAGAACCTACGGAATACCCGGTGTTTGGTGAAAACCGAAACGTATAATTTTCATCCTCCACCACTTTTATTTCGCCCACGCCGGTGATGGAACCGTTGTCGCCCGCCGAAGCGCTGATGAGAAAGGTGTTTTGGCTCCACTGGGCAAAGAGGGTGATATTGCCCGCCACGGGCATCCGCCCGCCCGGCGCGTATGTCGTGCCTTCTCCGTCCGCCTGCGTATTCCAGTTCAGGAATGTATACTTATTCCACGTCATACCCGTGGCCGGAAGCACCGCCGCGTTCTCATTTCTAAGGTATTCGGTCTCATCCACAGGTGCGTTGCCCGAAGCAAGGCCGTTCACGTCGTAATACACCCGGAAAACGACCTTTTGGTAATTGATGCGCACCGTGCCGTCAAACGTTACACCCGGGGTATTCGTGTCGGAAAAGGCGGCGGACGCAACGCCGCTGTCACCGGGCAGGCTGGGCCATGTCATCACCGGTGGAGTTGCCGCCGCATTGTAGGTGGCGCCGACGGGGTCGGAGGTACCCAGCGAAACATACGCGCCCGAAACATCCTGTACAATATTTGGGAAAGTAAATGCCTGCCCCGCCCCTCTCGACTCCGCGTCCACCGAAACAACCTGCCCGGCTGCGGAAACAGCCGTATGGTTCGCTGCTACTATGGCGGAGAGGGGGGTGAGCGAAGAAACGGCGTTACCGTCCAGATTCAGCGCCGTAAGCTTTGTGAACGCGCTCAAAAAGCCAATATCCGTAATCTCGTTATTTGAAAGGTCGAGCGTGGTCACGCCTGTCGCCAAAAGAGCGCCCGCCCGCTCGCTCGTTATACCGTTGTTCCTAAGGCGCAAGTTTGTGAGGTTTTTAAACGACGTGGAGTCGAGCACGGAAAGGTCAGCATTTTTAAGGTTGCTGTTATCGATCCATACTTGATAAAGCAGCGGCATATTGAGCAGCGGCGTAAGGTCGTTTATATCTCCCGCTGAGATCGTGACCGTATTAACATTTTCAAGATACGCGGCGGCGGAAGACTCCAAACTATTGATGGGGATGGGGTTTGTGCCGTCCGTCTCATTGGAAATAAACATGACTTTTTTCAGGTCGCCCACCCGCGTCGTATTGTAATCGGCGCCATTATCCGGCGAGAGCAGCCCATCCGGGTTACCGGCGCGGTTATAAAGCCGCTTCAATTCTTTATTGATGGCCGCTCGAAACCCCGGGTCGGTAAACGCCGTCATCGGAACGGACGTGGTGTCGTCCGCGGAAACGGTAAGCGCCATTTCCGCAGGCGGCGCGTCCTCGCCCTCACCCGCGCTTGCAAGAGGCGCGCCGGACTCCGCGGGCACTTCCTCCTGCACGGCGGTTTCCGCTTGCTGTTCCGTCTCCGGCACTTCCGCCGCAACCGGTGGCGTGTCATCTGCCGCCATTGCTTGTAAGGGAAGCAGCGCAAAGAGCGCCATCGCAACCACCGTCCACAGAACTTTCAATCTTGCGTTTATACGCCGAGTTTTCATAACGCCCCCCTTTGGCTGGAGCAACAACCGGTTGTTTGTATGCTCCAAACCCCGTTGACCATGCCATTTACCATTATGATCCTTATACCGTATTATATCATATCGCGTATGTGTTTACACCACTTTTTACAAAAAACAGCGTGTTACAGCCATTTTCGTAAAGCCGCGCCATATGGGGCGCAAGATATGGCATGATTGCCGAACGGGGGCGCAATATATTGTCAAAAATACATGCTGTCAACATATTGATCCATAAAATACGGGTTATTCCCAAGCTCCGTATGCGTGCAGGCGCGCTGCAAAGCCCCGGCTTTTTCCATAAAGCTGCTGTCCAGCAAAATAAGCGCCGCGCCCGCCGCCGCCGCGTTACCCACGCTTTCTAGGGCTATGCCGTCCGGCACGAGGCCGATTTGCCGCGCGTCGTCCGCGTCCATATAATTCCCGAAGCCGCCCGCGATATACAGCGTACCGACCTGCGCGTTGTCGATCCCCATTTCGTGTATCAGCGTCTTAACACCTGCCGAAACAGCCGCTTTTGCCGTCTGCACTTCGCGTATATCTTTTTGCGTCAGCGTGATACCGTCTGCGATTTTAAGCGCGGGCTGTCCGTCCACCTCGGTGAAATACCGGCCTGCCCCGTCCGCGATCCGCCCTGTCTCGTCTATTACCCCGGCGCGGACAAAAAGCGCGATGGCGGAAAGCAGCCCCGAACCGCACAGCCCGCGCGCCGGCCCGCCGCCTATTGTCTCTATGATAAGCTTACCGCGCACCACGCCGACTTTGTTTATCGCGCCGGTAACGCCCGCCATGCCGCAGGAGATATGCGCGCCCTCAAACGCGGGGCCTGCGGCGGTGGAAGAACAGAGTATGCGGTTCTTTCCTCCAAGCGCCACCTCGCCGTTTGTCCCGATATCCATCAAAAGGGCGTTTTTCCCGCTTTCCGCAAAGCCGCACGCCAGCATACCCGTTACGACATCCCCCCCCACAAACGAAGAGGGGCAGGGCGGCAGGTAAACTTGCGCGGGAATCTCCAGGGAAAGCGCCTTTGCATCGACCGTTTCCCCGAAG
>DOMW01000024.1:0-2286 GCA_003510345.1 Clostridiales bacterium
CTGGAAGCCGCGCCCTACAGAAGCCGCCAGAAGCCGTACGCTACAGAAGTCGTGCCCTGCAATGCGGTAATACCGAAGCTTGTATTTTTCCGGAAATTCATATAGAATAGCTGTATTGTTAAAGAGAAAGGATCGGGAGATGTTATGAAAGTCGAATATGAACATGAAGCGTTGACAAAAGCGGAAGCAAAGATGGGAAAAACACTCGACAACCTAAAAAAAGAACTGACAAGTATTCGCGCGGGCAGGGCAAATGCGCACTTGCTGGATAATATAATGGTCGATTATTACGGTACGCCCACGCCTGTGGCGCAGGTGGGCAATGTATCCGTACCCGAGCCGCGGCTGCTGGTGATCGCGCTTTGGGACGCGAATATGCTGCACGAAGTGGAAAAGGCAATTCAGAAATCCGACCTCGGGATCAATCCGGCCAACGACGGCAAAGTGATCCGGCTGGCTTTCCCGGAGGTGACGGGTGAAAAGCGCCAGGAACTTGTGAAACTGGCCCGCAAAAAGGCGGAAGAGGCAAAAGTCGCTATCCGCTCCATCCGCCGGGACGCGAACGAGGCGATCAAAAAAGACAAGAAAACGAGTGCGCTCACCGAGGATGATTTCACCGCGATCGAAAAGGAAGTGCAGGAACTTACGGATAGTATGGTGAAAAAGGCGGACGAGCTTACCGCGGCCAAGGAAAAGGAAATCACTGAAATATGACGGCGGAGTTGCCGGGGCTGCCGCTTTCCGAAGCGGAAAAGAGATTGGCAGAGCGCGGCGTTTTGTATCGCGTTACGGCGTATCGCTCGGGCAGGCCGTATGAGGACGCGGACAGCACGCGCGTGGTGCGCGCGCGGGAAGGCGAAGGCGGCGTTGTTGAATTGGTGGTATGTGAGTTTAAAACAAAGCTGACGTGCGCATCCCGGGCTTAGTTAGGCCCTGGGATGCTTGTTGTCGAATAGAGGTAAATTTCTTTGCTGTTTAAAAAGAAAAAGACAGAAACGCCGACAGAGCTTTTTGCGGATAAGCTCCCGCGACACGTAGCCGTCATAATGGACGGCAATGGCAGATGGGCGAAAAAGCACCTGTTGCCGCGGGTGGCGGGCCATGCCGCAGGTGTGGAGGCCGTGAAGAAGATCATGCGCAAGAGCAGCGATCTCGGCATCCGTTACCTGACGCTTTACGCGTTTTCCACCGAAAACTGGAAACGCCCGGATGACGAGGTGGGCGCGCTGATGCGCCTTGTAATCGATTCGTTGCGCCGCGAGCTTGATGAAATGCACGAAGAAGGCGTTGTGTTCAACACGCTGGGGGAAACAGAGCAGTTCCCCGCGGCTGTTTACGATGTGCTGGAGAACGCAAAGCAAAAGACTAAAAACAATACGGGCATCACGGTGAACTTTGCGCTGAATTATGGGGCGCGGGCGGAACTGGCGCGCGCCGTGAAGCAAATTTCCCATAAAGTGGAACAAAAAGAGGTTACGGTCGATCAGATAGATGAGGGGATGATTTCGGATCATCTCTATACGGCGGGGCAGCCGGACCCGGATTTTCTGATCCGCACGAGCGGGGAAGAGCGGCTGTCGAATTATTTGCTGTATCAGCTTGCATACGCCGAGTTTTATTTTACGCCCGTATTCTGGCCGGACTTTAACGAGGCGGAGTATGAAAAAGCGCTCCTCGAGTACCAAAACAGGAAGCGCCGTTACGGAGGGATCTGATGCGCAAACGGATATTGGTCGCCATTCCGATCATCCTCATAGTCGCGCTCGCCATCTTTGTGCAAAGCTGGGCGCTGGCGGCTTTTGCGGTGGCAATCGGCATACTGTGCCAATATGAAGTGGTGCGCGCGATGGACGGCCACGGAAAGCCGGTCGTAAAGGCGGCGAGCTATCTTTTTGCCATCGTGCTCGCGTGGCTGTTTTTGTGCAGCTTCAGCTTTGTGTGGGATCTCGGCATAGCGCCCATACTGGACGTGAAGCTGGTCTTTATCATTTTTATCGTGTTCGTGATGGCAGTGTTTATCGCCGCCATGTTCGGCAAACGGCACACAGCGGAGAGCGTGCTGAACACCATATTGACGCTCGTGTACCCACAGCTTATTTTTTCGCTGTTTTACCTGATGATACTGGACGCGCCCATCGACGTGCACGTTTCGCTGCCGGACGCAAGCCAGACAGTGTATTACAACATTATGGTCATGTTGTTCATGGTGTTTTTGCCCGCCATGTTTTCCGATACGTTCGCGTATTTCTTTGGCATGGCTTTCGGGAAGAAAAAGCTTTGCCCCGC
>DOMW01000024.1:2297-2805 GCA_003510345.1 Clostridiales bacterium
GCGGGGGCGCTCGTTTGGGTCGTGTTTGAAAATATGACGACGCCGGGCGGATACCGCATCGCGATAGGCGGGCTGGTGAATTACTTATTCAAAGGCGGCGTGCTGGCTGTGATCTCGCAGTTTGGCGACCTTGCTGCGTCTTATTTGAAGCGGATGCTCAACATCAAGGATTTTGGCAGGCTGCTTCCGGGGCACGGGGGAATCGTGGACCGTATGGACAGTATACTGTTTTGCATACCCACGCTGTATATTCTGAATTATATCGTTATCTGACGGATTGGAGCATGTGATATTTTGAAAAGGGTTTCTATATTGGGCGCGTCGGGTTCTGTGGGCGCGCAAGCGCTGGAAATCGCCCGCGCGTTTCCGGATGAGCTGAAAGTTTGCTGCCTTACGGCGCATGAGGACATAGACGGGCTGGCTGCGGCGGCGCATGAATTTAAGCCGGAGGCGGTGGCGGTCACCGGCAGGGCTGACGCGCAAAAGCTGCGCGGGATGCTGCCCGAAG
>DOMW01000089.1 GCA_003510345.1 Clostridiales bacterium
GGGAGCTTAGCGGAGATGCCCTCCAACGCGTCGCGTCGCAGTGCGTTCAAAGCGGATTTTGGCAGCGAAAGGCCGGGATGCAGGCCGATGGAAAGCGACGAAAACATAAACGGGGAATCGCCCGTCTTGCACAGTTGGGCGCGGACGGCGTCCTCTGTCAATGCTTGCGTTTTCGCGGGCTGCGGGGGGGCGGCACCCTGCGCGCAAAAACTTGTGCCATCCGGCGCGGTGACCGCGAGCGCAGGCAAAGAACCCGCATGTATAACACAGTTCGCGGAAAGGGGCAGCTTCCTCTTCCCCGCGCGGACGATTTCCGCAAGCCGCCGGGTTTCTTCCACACTGCGCAGCAAGGATACCTGCGTTCCCTTTGAGAACTGTCCGGCGTGCTTCAGTGTAACGATTTGAACGCTGTTTTCAATTGCAATACTTTGTATTTGCTGTTTTTCCGCGTTTGGGCGGGCGGCCATGAGTTCGTCGCCCGGGGCAAGCGCGCGGTCAGTTTTGATTTCAATGCTGCTGCCACGGCGCGCGGCTACCGTCCCAATAGGCAGCCCCATATTACCCGGCTGCATTTGATACAAGCGGTTTTTCGCGCCGCCAAACATGCCGCGCGTGAACCCGCCGCGGTTGAACGCGAGCAGCAGGCTTTCCCGCATCCGCCGCGTGACGGGCGCGCCATCCAGCGCACTTCTGTACGCGCTGGTAACGGCGGCCACATATGCCGGGCTTTTCATGCGCCCTTCTATTTTGATGCAATGCACACCCGCGCTTTTAAGCGCGGGCAGTTCGTCAATCAGGCACAGGTCTTTTGTGCTGAGCAGATACCCTTCGCGCCCTTCCAGTTGATACAGCAAACGGCAGGGCTGCGCGCACGCGCCCCGGTTGGCGCTTCTTGCACCCAGCATACTGCTCATGAGGCACTGGCCGGAATAACACACGCACAGCGCGCCGTGGCAGAACACCTCGATTTCAAGGGAAGTGTGCGCCGCGATGCGCCGTATCTTGTTTGCGGAAAGCTCGCGGGCAAGCACAACACGCGAAAAACCGAGCTGCGCAAGCACGCGTACATTTTCGCTGTTCGCAGCGGTCATCTGCGTGCTGGCGTGCAGGGGAATAGAAGGAAACATGCGCCGCAGAACGGAAGCGCCGCCCAGATCCTGCACAATAAACGCGCTTATGCCCGCGCGCGCCGCTTGCTCCGCGACACTGGCCCACGAGGGAAATTCACGATCCAGCACAAGCGTGTTGAGTGTGAGGTATGTTTTCACGCCGCGCAGCAGCGCATAGGAAACCGCTTCGCCAATATCTGGGATATTGTTTGCGAAGCGGCGCGCGTTAAAGCTTTTCGCGCCGAAGTATACGGCGTCGGCGCCGCACTGCACGGCGGCCTTTAGGCTGTCCATATCTCCGGCAGGGCTTAAAAGCTCTATTTTATTTTCCATGTGTTTTGCCGTGTCACACTTTGGGCGCGGCGACCTCAGGCGTCGATTCATACGCCGTACCATCCTTATAGGCAATGGAGATGGTTTTATCCATCGGATGCACCGCGACCCAGGTGTTACCGGGCGTAAACGTGATTTCATTCCCTTCCATGTCTTTATAGGTGGTGGGAACCGTCACGCCCGCGCGCTCCCATGTTCCGGGTACATGCCTGCCGTTTATGACGAAGTCGGCCTTGCCCGAACCATACATATCTACTTTGCGCCTGCCGCCCAGGTCAGAGGGCATAATATTGACGTAGGTGTACTGCACGATAAGGTTTTGCACCTCGATGGGCTGCTCCGTATCAAGGTCGGTAAAAGGAAGCAGTTCCTCCGGCTCGTCTGACGACGTCAGGTAGCGCAGAAGCTTGCTTTTGGTTTCATCGTATTGGTAAGTAACCCAGCCCAGATGCCGGTCAAACCGCAATTGAACGCTGTCCACAACGGGGGCGTCCGCGTAGTCCTCCAGCGGGTAGAACTTAAACTGCTGAAGCGCCACAGGCTCGTACTCGTATACGTCAAGGTCGGAGATTAAATCTGTCGCGGCGTAATCGGACATGGATTTGCCTTCCCGCCACGCGAAGAACTTTTCGGCATGGGCCGTTCCCTTGCCCGCGCCGCTGATGCGCTGCTTGATGTGCTGCCCGTTTTGGCCGTAAATATCGCTTTCGGGGTTCCCCGTGGTGTCAGGGCCGCCCATATGCACATACACGGCGTCCCACTCGCTCTGTATCAACTGGTGGTAATAACGGGAGGAACGCACCGGGCCTACGGGGAGCTCGGCGGGCGCGTCCGCTTTTAACAGCGCGTCGTTATACACGGCGGTGAAACGGGTGTCGGTTCCCTCGATCAGCGTCTCGTACACGATATCCGCCTGTTGCAACCCCTGTTGCGGGCGCTCGTGCGGTTCGTTGCCTATCTGCACGACCAGCGGTTTATATTCGGTGGTCGTTCCCATCAGCCCGGTAGTGGGCGAGATATTATCCGGCGGCGGCTCTTCCGTCGGGGTCACCTCTTCCCATACCGGCGAAGGAGGCGGCGGCTCGGGCGTCGCCTCTATTACGGTCGGCGTAGGGCTGGGTGCGGCTTCTTCCTGTTTGCAGGCTGTAAAGACTGTCACTGCCATGATGATTGCCAAGGCAATCAGTAAGGTTTTCTTCATAAATGCGTTCCTTTCTTTTGATACTATTGTTATTATATCATAATTCGTAACAATTTTGAAACACTTTCGGCATACACGCACGCGGCGCACAGTAAAATTATAATTTTGGGTTTCTATATTTTTTTATTGCTTACAGCTTTGCGTTGGTGGTTATACAAGAAATGTACAAATCTATAATAGAAAACAAGGAGTGGCAGCTATGATAAACTTTACCCAAAGAGAAGGAAAATATGTGGGCGATCTTAAGTTCTACGCTTTAAGTACATGCGGCTGGTGCCGGAAAACAAAAGATTTTTTGGACGGGCACGGCATCGGGTACTCCTTTATTGACGTAGACCTTGCGCCACCGCACGAGCAAAAGAAGCTGATGCGCAAGCAGCGCAAATACAACCCGGCGGGCTCTTTCCCCACTATCGTGGTAGATGGCGGGGCGGATGTAATCATCGGATACGATGAGGATAAGCTGAATCAATTGGCCGGGGTCATGACGGTATAGGCAATGGAAAAAAACACGGCGGAAAAACTATATTTGCAAATGCTAGCGAACGCGGACGAACACGGCTACAAATTGAACCCGGATAAAGAATTCTGCGAGCGGCTTGTGGCAGGCATTATCAAAAACAACGAGCGCTATGGGATAGAAGCTTGCCCATGCAGGCTGGTGACCGGCGCAAAAGAGGAAAACCTCGATATCGTGTGCCCGTGCGACTACCGCGACGACGACCTCGCGGAATACGGCGCGTGCTTTTGCGGGCTTTATGTTACAGATCAATACAACGCGAAAAAGCAAGTGCCCGACCGCAGGCCGCCTTCCGCCGCAGGCCGCAAACACAAAGCTGTGGCAGGCACGGGGGCAATCTCCGGGCTTTCGTACCCTGTGTGGCGGTGCAACGTATGCGGCTATCTCTCCGCAATGAAAAACCCGCCTGGGATGTGCCCCATCTGCAAGGCGGGCAAAGAGCGATTCGCGCGGTTTTTGTAAGCGGGAATTATTGGGGATTTTTCCTTTTCTCTATTGCCGCGCACGCAAAGCCGCAAATCAGGTTCACCCAAAACAGTATGGCAAGCACCAGGAAAAACCCGGTGTCAGTCAGCATTCCCCCTGCAATAAGCGTATCGCCATCGATAATAAACACAACGCTGGACACGCTCAGCATCAGCGCGGCCACGGTAAAAACACTCAAAAACATACGGCGCTGCGTACCATTTTCAGCAAAATAAACGCCGCGGACATGAAATGCGACCGAAATCACCGTTACCGTCAGCATAAGCAGCAAGATATTCTGATGAAACCCGCTTGCCCATAAGATGCCTGCTTTTTGTAAAAACGCGTTCGCCAATAGCAGCCCAATCGCCGTAAAAACGCCATGCTTAAAAATATTACCACGTATTTGCAATTGCCGTTCGTCAAATTTATCACTACTCATTTTCTTGTCCCTCCCAAAAAATTTCATCCAGCGTCTTTCCCAAAGCCCGGCATATAGCGCAGCATAGCTTGATCGAGGGGTTATACTCCCCCAACTCAATGGCGTTGATCGTTTGCCGCGCCACACCGGCAGCCTCGGCTAGGTCTTTTTGCGTCATGTCCCGCGCCGCCCGCGCGGATTTTAGCCTCAAGTTTTTTCCCATATTCTCACCTCTGGCATATAATAACATATACTAGATATAATGTCAATTATATATTGCTTTTTATCATAAATAAATTTCATGCCCATGTGCTTGATGTAAATGGAATTTAAACTCGCCTCTGCACGGTCATTAAAACATCAATATTTAACACGAGGCAACTTTTTAACGCTGCCGCTGGGCATCAAGGGGGGCAGGGGGATTC
>DOMW01000214.1:0-4071 GCA_003510345.1 Clostridiales bacterium
CATTTTTTTGTTGACGTTCCATTATCCTACGCCCTGCAACTCTGGGTAGAGCTATTAGAGCAGGAAACAGGGTGGGGATTGCAGCAACTTTTTACTATGCCGCCTCATACCGTAATTACGTTTCAAGATACTTGGTATATCGAAGAAGCTATGCGGCGGATTGTCAAACGCGCTATTGCGGAACAAAACCTACAACCCATCCTTGACGCTGTTAGGCAAATGCCCTGCGAGGAAGATTTTGAGCCGTATTATTCCAACGCAAGGAAGGACTTTATACGCAAATGGTATCATACACGCTCAAAACGTGTAAAGACTATTTCGCTTGATGAATGCCTGGAGGACGATGAACACGGTATACATGAAATCGAGGACGTATCCGCCGGTTTTGCGGACAAGCTTATAGCAGAGGATTATTACGGGCGGTTCAAGGCTCAATTATCTCCTAAGGATATGGCGATATTGGAGTTGCGGGTGGAGGGCTTCACCTATGAGGAAATAGCGGACAAGTTGGGGTATAAGAATCACAGCGGTGTATTAAAGCGAATGAGATTCGTCAAAAAGAAGTATATCGAGTATGAGAAGAAAGCAGGGCTGTAAAGGCCGCGCAATCAAAAAAGAGGGCGCGGCTTTTTCATGCTCAAAAACAGAGAAAGGGGGGATTCATTTCAACAAACTACCAAATATCGAACGGCTACCTAATGGTTCCTTGCCGCACATGACTCCGAAACAGCGGCAGATGGCAGTTAAGCTAATTCGTAATATCTGCTGTAATTATGACAACGGCAACTGTATTGTGCTTGATGATGGAGACGCTTGTGTATGCGTCCAGAGTATATCATACTCCGTCAACTGTAAGTTCTTCCGGCACGTATTATTGGAGAGCAAGGAAGGATTATCGCTGAAAGCGGAGATTTTCCACGACGATACAACAAAACGGTGTACCGTTTGTAGTAAGGCTTTTCAGTCCAAGTCCAACAATGCTAAATATTGCGGCAAATGCGCAGAGGAGGTCAAGAAGAAGCAGAAAGCCGCTTATGCCAGAAAAAGGAGGGCAGGAGTAGAAAAGTAGGAGCCGAGAAACCCGCTACTAATGCGGGTTACAGGAATCAGAACATGAGGGTGAATACCTTTATACCTTTTCTATCTAAATCGCCCTCTAATCATCTACAGAAACGAAAGGAGTGGTATTATCCCACAATATGCAATAATGCGGTTCAAAAAGCGAAAGAGCGGCATAGGCGCTATTGAAGCTCATCATGAGCGTAAGAAAGAGAAGTATAAAAGCAATCCCGATATTGACACTGGGCGGAGCAAGTACAATTTCCATATCGTTATGCCGCAAACAACCTATCTCAGTGAGATTGACGGACGTATAACGGCGGCGGGGTGCAGGACGCGAAAGGATAGCGTTCGGTTCATCGACACCATTATCACAGCAAGCCCGGAGTTCTTCGAGGGCAAGAAGCGGGAGGACGTAAAAGCTTACTTTCAGACTGCGGTTGATTTTCTGATAAAGAAAATCGGCAAAGGCAACATCTTCTCCGCTGTTGTTCATATGGACGAGAGTTCACCGCATATGCACCTGTGCTTTACGCCGATAACGAGGGACGGGCGGTTGACCGCCAAAGAGATTATCGGGAACAAGGTACATCTAACCAAATGGCAGGATAGTTTTTGGAGCCATATGGTTAAGTCTTACCCTGATTTAGAACGAGGGGAATCTGCCAGCGTCACAGGGCGTCGGCATATTCCGACGAGGGTATTCAAGCAGGCTATACAACTCACAAAACAAAAAGAAGCAATTCAAGTGATACTGGACGGTATTACCCCGCTTAATGCCAGCAAAAAGCGGGATGAAGTAGTATCCATGCTTCAACAATTCTGGCCGCATATGGAGAGCTTTGAAACGCAGGTCGGCAAATATAAGCGTGAGTTTACGCGGCTTGAAAAGGTGAACGCTGTTCTTGCTAAAAAAGCGAAATCGGCAGAAAAAGCCAGTATCGGCAAACAGATGGCGGGTGCGAAACTGTTAAGTGATTTTATGGAGCTTCAGCGGTTTGTGGATTCGTTACCGGAGGAAATCCGCAGAGAAGCGCAGGAGCAGTTACGCAGCAACAAAAACTTAGACAGGGGAGGTAGATAACATTCGCTGACGAAAAGGGGGTAAAGAAGCATAAAACATCTGTCAACGCATCAAAGCATGACATAGAATTGCCGCAGACCATCATTGACGAGTTCGCCCGGTTTCTTGTGCCGGAGATAAGAAAATTCTATCAAAGCGAAAAGGGACAGCGCGAATTGAAAAAGTGGCAGGCTGAACAGGCGCAAAATAAGGGTAAGGATAAATGACGTATCAAAGCGGGACTTCGGGCAAATTTGACCCGAAGTCCCGCTTTTTTCGTTTTGCCCTAGAACCACACCGTCACCGCAAAGCCTCCTTTGAAGTAATAGGTGTTCGTCTTTGGGTCGGTTGGTGGAGATGAGGGGAGTCGAACCCCTGTCCGAAAACCTGCCCAGGCAACTTTCTACAAGCGTATTGGATTTTGTTTTATTTCCCCTTTTCCGCCCCTATCCACAAAAATTGAAAAAGAGTAGCTTCATCATTTCCGTGCCGCCTCAAAGCTTTGGCGATGCGGGAGCCTGTTTTAAATTGGCTTCCGACTCCCTCCCAAACAGGGAAAGAGGGGCCGGAAGGCTACCTGTTAATTAGGCGGCAAGCAGAGCGGGCGCACCCACTTCTGCCGTTTTGTTTGTGTTAGCAATTATATTTAGGCGAATCTTTTTAACGCAGGGTATTCAACTGCGGCTTGCTTATCACCCTCACAAATGTCCCCGTCGAAACCAGTACATCCCCAGAATGTGTTGTACTGTTTATCTCTTCATTGCCCTTTGCATATCCCTCCTCGTCGCCTTTTCTTTTAAGTCGTGGCGTTTGTCGTATAAATGCTTGCCGCGCGCCACGCCAACCTCAACCTTCACCTTGCCATTTTTTAAATACATGCTGAGCGGCACAAGCGTGTAGCCCTTTTGTGCGGTAAGCCCCAGCAGCTTAGCGATCTCCTTTTTATGAAGCAGCAACTTGCGCACCCTAAGCGGGTCGCGGTTAAAGATGTTGCCTTTTTCATAAGGGCTGATGTGCATATTGTGCACGAACGCTTCGGCGTTTTTCACTTGCGCATACGCATCCCGGAGATTCACCTTGCCCATACGGCAGGATTTCACTTCCGTACCCACAAGCGCGATGCCCGCTTCATACCGGTCCTCTATAAAAAATTCATGCCTGGCTTTTTTATTTTGCGCCAGAACCTTTATGCCATTCATACCCTTATTATATCACTTCGCAAACGCAAATTCAATTTTCCCCGATGAAATATCCGCACGTACAACAAGAACCCTTGCCTGATCCCCCAGCGTAATCCTTTTCCCGCTGCGCTCACCGATTAAGCAATACTGTTTTTCATGATAGATATAATAATCATCTTCCAGTTGCGCAAGAGGGATCATCCCTTCGACTGTGTTTTCCAGTTCCACAAAAATACCAAACCTCGTCACGCCGGACACCACGCCCTCAAATTCTTCCCCGATTCGCGTGCTCATATATTCCGCCATCTTGAGGTCGTTCACCGCCCGCTCGGCGTCAATCGCGTTGCGTTCCCGCTCACTTGCTTTTTGCGCGATACCCGGCAGTATTTCCTCCAAGTGGGCGCGCATCTTTTTTTTCAGCTTTTTCGCAAGCTGCTGCTTGACGATCCGGTGTACCATCAAATCAGGATACCGCCTGATAGGCGATGTGAAATGGCAATACCGTTCCGCCGCCAGTCCAAAATGCTCTACCGGGCGCATGTCGTAGCGCGCTTTTTTAAGCGAACGGAGCGTCACGCTGTTTACCACGTTGTGCTCGGGCAGGCCGGATGCGCGTGTAAGCACATTCTGTATATCTTTTGGCCGCACATCGCCATGGGGCAGCGAATAGCCAAAATTGCCGAGAAAGATGGCAAGTTCCCGTATTTTATCCGCATCCGGCTGCTCGTGTACACGGTACAAAAACGGTATTTCCTTTTCATAAAAATA
>DOMW01000214.1:4098-5920 GCA_003510345.1 Clostridiales bacterium
GCACCCCAACTTCTATGGGTACGCCCCGTTCATCGAGCGTGATCTTTGGCTCGTTTAAGTCAAAATCGATACTGCCCCGCTCAAACCGCCTGGCGCGCAGTTTTTTTGCGAGTGCGTCCATTTCTTTCAGAAGGCCTGCCATACCGGCATATTCACAATCCTCCCCAGCCTCGCCTTTAAGCAATTCATTCACTTTGTCATAAGTCATCCTGTATTTTGATACTATAACGCTGTTTGCAAACTGCCGCGAGGCCAGATTCCCGCCCGCGTCCAGTTCCATCAGGCAGGAAAGCGTATACTTCTCCTCCTGCGGATTGAGCGAGCAAAGATCGTTTGAAAGCTCTTCCGGCAGCATGGGGATCACCCTGTCTATAAGATACACGCTTGTGCCGCGCGATAAGGCTTCTTTATCCAGTTCGCCGCCCTCCCGCACATAATGTGACACATCCGCTATGTGTACGCCCAGCAGATAGTTCCCGTTTTCCAGTGTTTTCAGGGATATCGCGTCGTCCAGGTCTTTTGCGTCCGCCCCGTCTATCGTAAAGATCATCTCATCCCGAAGGTCCAGCCTGCCCTGCAAGGAATACGGCTGCCCCACGAGTTCGCGCGCTTCTTTCGCGCATTTTTTGCCAAACCCGGAAACCAGCCCAAACCGCCGGGCGTAAGACAGTATATCCACCCCCGCGTCGCCAGCCATGCCAAGGATCTCCGTTACCTCGCCAAAGGCCGGGCGGTCGGCTTCCGCGCGTTGCCGCAATTGCGCGACAACTTTCTGCCCGTTCTTCACCTTTTGTTTAGCCGTTTGTGAAAGATACACTTCCGGCGCCTTTGCGTCGTCCGGCGCAACATACGCCGTCTTTTTGTTTTTGTGCACTGTACCGACGACACGCACAGGCCCGTTCGAAAGTATCTTAACAACTTTCCCTTCCGGGCTGTCGCGCCGCCCGCCGCGCTTCAAGCGCACCAAAACTTCTTCCCCGTCCATCGCGCCGTTTTTTTCCCGCTTGCCGATAAAAATATCCGGCACACCGCTTTCCGTGCGCAAAAAAGCGTACCCGTCGCGCTTCGTTTCCAGCTTGCCCTTAAAATACCCCATGGTAGAGGCCAGGGCGATCTTCCCATTTTTAGAAATCGTCAAATCATAAGCATCCAGAAGCTCGTTGAGCGGTTTTTCCAGCTTTTTCGCGCTCACGCGAAGGGCTTTTCCAAGCTGCGCTTTCGTCGTATAAATATATTTTTCGGTTTTTTCCAGTATCTTTTTTTTAATATCCAAAGCCAATCACTACTTTCATAAAAAAACACCCTTACGGGTGTCTCTCTCTTTTTTGCTTACATCCAGTATTTCTGGATAATGACCAGCAGCACCGCGAGTACCATGAAACCGACTGCCGCGATTTTTGTAAGCCGTACTAACAGCGCGTCCATACCGCGCGCCTTTTTCTTGCCAAAGAGCTGCTCCGCGCCGCCGCCGATCGCGCCAGGAACACCCGCCCGCTGCCCCGACTGCAATAACACCACCGCAATCAGAAACACGGAAAACGCAACCAACACTATTTTTATAATGAGAGATACAATATCTACCGCTTCCACCTGAGCACCTCCTGTTTTCACATAACAACGGTCATTCTACCATACCGGCAAGCGAAATGCAACTTGTTTTTTATACACACGCAACAAACAATGGGCTTGCGCCGCCGCATCCGCCCGCTTTTCTTTCTTTGGCGATTTTGCCGCCAATGCAATCCCTTGCGGATTGTTTGAGGAGCAGTAGGCTGTACCTACCGTGCCAGTCAAAGAATCTCTCTGCCGCGCGCTACACGGA
>DOMW01000306.1 GCA_003510345.1 Clostridiales bacterium
CCTCTTCATTCAGCGCTTACCTACGAATTATCATCCTCTTCGGGGAACATAGACTGCGCGTTTTTCAGCCTTTTTCTGCCGCGCAGCAGCCGCTTTTTGGCCTGCTTTTCCCAAAGGCTGCCGTCCTTCGCGTTTGCGATGACCATGCCAAACACCATGGCGGCGCGCGCGTCCGCGTCCTCCCTGCCATGCCGCGCGGCGACCTGCATCATGCTCATAACCATATCCGAAAGCAGGGCGGCCTGCGGTTCGCTGAGCGCAACGCCATACCCCTCATATACGCGCACGATGATTTCCTGCAAAAGCGCGCGGATCTGGTTGCACGCGCCAAAAAGGATGCGCTGCACATATTCCTGCTGTGACCGCATTTCCAGCACATAACGGATGATATCGTGCGATTCCTCCATCGTCTGGAGAACAAAAGTATGAATCGCCGAATACAGCGCATCCGCCGGCGCTTTGCCAAACACATTCTCTATCATATTCTTGCGTATCGCCTCGATATCGCCCGAAAGCACATGCGCGAGAAGCGCCTCTTTGTCCTCAAACCGGTTGTAGAGGGTACCTATCGCAAGCCCGCTTTCCCGCGCTATACGCCGCATGGAAATATGCTCGAAGCCGTCCTCGTGGTAAACCTTTATTGCGGCGTCGACGATCCGCTTACTCACATTATGGATCACTTTAGGCATGGCGATACTCCTTCCATACTGCCTATACTGCTTAAACTGCGGGGACGGCAGGCCGCACAGCGTCCCGCCGTTTGCGGATATCCCGGAAGACACGCACGGCAAGCGCCGCCGCCAGTACACCCGAAACGATGTCGGCTACGAGCGGCGAAAGCAACACACCAAAAAAGCCGTACACATTCGCCAGTACCAGCACGGCAGGGATAAGGCACACGCCCTGTCTGCATATGGCAAGCATAAGCGCGCCCCCCGCTTTTCCCAGTGCCTGGTACGTCATCATGGTAATGAGCGAGAACGCGGTAAGCGGAAATGCCAGCGTAAACCATTGCAGCGCCTGTGTGCCGATCAGCGCTACATTTTGGTCCGCTGTGAAAAAGCCGATGAACCCGGGCGCGAAAAACCGGAACGCCAGCGTAATGGCGGCGCCAATGGCGATGGAGACACCCATACCGAATTTAAGGGATGTATTGAGCCGGTCAAACCTGCCCGCGCCAAAGTTATACCCCGCGACAGGCTGAAACCCCTGCGAAAATCCAAACAGCACGGCAAAACCAAGAAATTGCAGGCGGTTTACTATGCCAATCGCGGCGATCGCCCCGTCCCCATATGCTTTGGTAAATATATTGATGACGGCAAAGGAAACGCCGGTAAACACCTGTATCAGAAAATTGGACACGCCCACCTTTAAGATGTACCGTACAATGGACCTGTCAAAACGCATCTTGCGGAAGGAAACGGTTACGACCGTCTTTTTGCGCAAGTAACTGCCGCCCAATATGGCAAACGCCACACATTGCGAGATCGCGGTGGCGACCGCCGCACCTGTTACGCCCATTTTCAGACCGCTGATGAAAATAGGGTCTAACAAAATATTCAGCAGTGCGCCCGTTACCATGCCCGCCATAGACCGCGCGGCATTGCCTTCCGCGCGCAGCAGGTTGTTGAACGCCATGCAGGTGAGCTGGATGGGGGCGGCAAGGAACATGACGCGCGCGTAAGAAACCGCCAGCTCCACCGTCGCGTCCGAAGCGCCGAGGGCCAGCAGCATCGGCCTCGTAAACAGCAACCCGATGACCAGCATAAGCACGCCGAACAAAAAAGAAAGCGCAATGGTGATAGATGCCGTTTGCCCCGCTTTGGCAATATCTTTCGCCCCGAGCAGGCGGGAAAGGTACGCCGCGCCGCCCGCCGCAAACAGCACAGAAACGGATTGCATCATCAATAAAATGGGCAGAAAAACAGAAACAGCGGCGACTTCCAGGCCGCTTTCCGAAGCAAGACTGACGAAATAGGTGTCCGCCATATTGTAGACAGCCATGACGACCATGCTGACGATGGCGGGTACCGCAAGCTTGAGAATCGCGCGCGGCGCCCTCTCGCTCTCCATGATCCGTGTTTGCTTCGCATTTGCGCTTGCCATAGAAGGACCTTTTCCACACTTTCATATTACTTTTCTAGTATTATATACAATACGTGGAAAATTGGCAATAATGTGAACCCTGTTCATCCACCCATTTTTTCTTTTTCTGATTGAACCGCACACCGTTTTAATGTAAAATAGTAACAAACAATTAGGAGGTGATCGCGTGTTTCAAATATTGAAAAAACAAACGCTTGCGGAAAACATCCAGCGTATGGTGCTCGATGCCCCGCTTATCGCGAAAAAAGCGCAGTCCGGGCAGTTCCTTGTGCTGCGGACGCACGATAAGGGAGAGCGCTTTCCCCTCACCATCGCGGATTATGACCGCGATAAGGGGACGGTCACCATCATATTTGCGGAGGTGGGAAAGTCCACCGAGCAGCTTGGCAAACTAAACGAGGGCGACAGCATACTCGACGTGGTGGGCCCGCTCGGCGTGGCGTCCCATTTCGACCCTTCCGTAAAAAGGGCGGCGGTCATTGGCGGCGGCCTAGGCTGTGCCATCGCGCTGCCGCAGGCAAAGGCGCTGCACGGCATGGGCGTGGCGGTCGATATGATCGCCGGCTTTCGCACAAAAGAGCTTGTGATATTGGAAGAAGAAATGAAAGCCGTATCGGGCAACCTGTATATTGCCACAGATGACGGCAGCTACGGCATACACGGTTTTGTAACAAAAGTGCTTAAAGACAGGATGGATGAAGGTGTTAAATATGACCTTGTCGTCGCCATCGGCCCCATCCCCATGATGAAATTCGTCTCCGAGCTGACGCGCCCGGCACACATCAAAACGCTGGTTTCCATGAACCCTGTGATGATCGACGGCACGGGGATGTGCGGCGGATGCAGGCTCACGGTGGGCGGCAAGACAAAATTCGCGTGTGTGGACGGCCCGGATTTCGACGGGCACGAGGTGGATTTCGACGGCGCGATGCGGCGGCTTTCCATGTACGACGGCATGAAGGAACGCCCGGAGGACTGCAACCTGATCAAAATGGCGGAGGGGAAAAAATAAATGGAACGCAACATGAGCAGCGAGAAAACAAAAATGCCCGAACTCGACCCTTTGGAGCGCGTGAAGAATTTTGAGGAAGTGGCGCTCGGTTATACAGATGAGATGGCGGTAAGTGAGGCAAGCCGCTGCCTTGAGTGCAAAAACAAGCCGTGTGTGCCCGGCTGCCCGGTGAACGTGGATATCCCCGGCTTTATCCATGAGGTAAAAGAGGGGAACTTCCTTGCGGCATACAAAAAAGTAATAGAGACAAACGGGCTTCCCGCCATATGCGGGCGCGTATGCCCGCAGGAAAGCCAGTGCGAAAAAACATGTGTGCGCGGCATCAAAGGCGAGCCGGTGGGCATTGGCAGGCTGGAACGGTTTGTGGCGGATTTCGCGATTCGTGAGGGCGCGTTGGGCACGCATAATTTACCGCCCAAAAACGGCCATAAGGTGGCTGTGATCGGCAGCGGCCCGGCGGGGCTTACCTGCGCGTCCGACCTTGCGAAAAAAGGCTATGAGGTGACGGTGTTCGAGGCGTTTCATACGGCGGGCGGCGTGCTCAAATACGGTATCCCGCAGTTCCGTTTGCCTAAAGCGGAGATCGTAGACCTTGAGATCAACGTTCTGAAAGAGATGGGCGTAAAGCTCGAGCTGAACATGGTCATAGGCAAAATACTCACGCTCGAAGAACTAAAGCGGGACGGTTACGAAGCCATCTTTATCGGCAGCGGCGCGGGGCTCCCGTCCTTTATGAACATTCCCGGTGAGAATTACAACGACGTATATTCCGCCAATGAGTTTTTGACGCGCGCCAACCTGATGTACGCGTACCGGTACCCGGAGTACGATACACCGATGAAAAAATACGGCAGGGTGGCCGTGATTGGCGGCGGCAACGTGGCAATGGACGCCGCGCGCGTGGCAAAACGCCTGGGCGCGGGCGAAGTGTACATCGTATACCGGCGCAGCGAAGCGGAGATGCCCGCGCGTGTGGAAGAGGTACACCACGCGAAAGAAGAAGGCATAGAATTCCACCTTCTAACCGCCCCCACCGAAATACTGGGCGACGGGAAAACGGGCGCGGTGACGGGCATGACCTGCGTAAAGATGGAGCTTGGCGAACCGGACGATTCCGGGCGGCGGCGGCCTGTGGTGATTGCGGACAGCGAATACACATTGCAGGTAGACGCGGTGATCGTGGCGATCGGCCAGTCGCCCAACCCGCTGATCAAGTCTTCCACCCCGGAGCTTAAGACGCAAAGCTGGGGCGGCATCATCATAAATGAGGAGACGGGCGAGACCTCTATCCCCGGCATCTACGCGGGCGGTGACGCCGTTACGGGCGCGGCCACGGTCATACTGGCGATGGGCGCGGGCAAAACAGCGGCGGAGTCGATCGACAGGTATTTGAGCAAAGGTTGAGCCGCCCGGCCATTGTGCTGAAAAGCAGTGGCCGGGTCGTGCCTTTATTGACAGCCTGACAAACAAACGCAAGGCCGTGAAAGCACCTTGCGTTTATTTTGTGTATCTCTTTACGTGTATTTGTTATTCGATCCTGTTATTTTTCACTGCTGCCCTGCCTTTTGGCTTTTCTCCACATCACAGCCCCCGCAATCGCCGCGCCTGATATTGCCAGCACCGCCAGCCACAGGCCGAGGTTGCTCTCATCGGCCGTCTTCGGCGATAT
>DOMW01000093.1 GCA_003510345.1 Clostridiales bacterium
ACAGACTTTTTTTCACAGGGCCAATGTTTTATGACGTATTCGCTCAATAAATCCAACGTTTTTCGCGTTTCTTCCGTGGATACGGATTTTGCGCCCATAGACGTGACCGCGTTTAGCCTGTCGACCAATTCCCTGTGCTGCGCATCGATCTTTGGTATACCTACCTCCATGTCTTTTGTCAAAGTGATCATTGCTACCTGTTCTCCTTTCTTATCGCGCATTTAGTCGAGAATAGAAAAACCATCTGTTTTAAATACTTCAACCTCAAATATAACATCTTCTATGCCTGCGTATTTCAAACACAGTTTTGTTTCCACGTCGAGATACGCATATAAAGTTAAGTTTAAATTTTTTTCAACAAGCTTATATTGAATGCAATCCCGTCCGGCAACCTTATCGTAACCCAAAGCCTCAACTTCAAGCAAATCGAACGCTTCACGGTCGAAAGTGGTATGAAGCAGCAACAATTCCTTCAGATTCGCCCAGCCGATGTTTGTGTCGTCTAGCCACTCTTTCCATTTCACGGTCGCTGCTTTATCGGCCGCAGCAAAAGCACCTTCTTGCCCTGTGCGCACCAAAACATCGTCTCCCTTGAAAACCACCTCGGTTAGAACACCGTCATAAGGAAGAATAGCCATATATTGCACAGAATTTGCTTCCGCAGCCATCAATTTGCCTGACTCGTCGTATACTTCAAAATAGTAATCTTTTGGCAGCTCGCCTATGAAATCTTCGTATTGCACTTCACTGGGAAGCGCCGGTAATGGGCGGGTGTCAGGCGGCGACTCCGGAACAGTAATAATAGTAAGATTTTCCGTCTGTGCTTCTCCTCCGTTCAGCGCTTGCAATTCTAAGGTCGATAAAACAATCCGCCAACCATTGATTATTAACATGATAACGCCAATCACAACCGATAGGATAATATACCATTTTTTCTTTTCCGTTTTTTTCTTCGTTTGTGGTGGCGTTGCCATTGCCGTATCTTGTGATGCAGCTTCCGTTAAACTCGTGCCACAGAACGGGCAGACAGTCTGATCGGGTGAATTAACAGATTGGCAATTTGGGCATTTTAAAGCAGACACGGCAGCCTCTCTTTCGGACGAAGCATTCAAAAGAATATTCCCCGCCATTTAAGATATGTATAAACAAACGGAAACCCGCAAAATTATGATAATAATGCGGGTTTCTACTGTTGAGATTGCTAAAGAACACCAACAGCGTAATCATAAATTATTGCATACCTCCCACCCACCATAAGAAGTACGCGATATATAAGCGGGCACTTGCCCCCATGGTGAAGACGAGTGGACTTGAACCACCGACCCCCTGCATGTCAAGCAGGTACTCTAACCAACTGAGCTACGCCTTCACGAAAATGAAACCGCCGACAGTGCAGGTTTCATCTTTTCACAGTATTAGTATAGCATCTTTTCAGGAAAGGGGAAAGTGCTTTTCCGGGAAAACCTGACCACAATTTATGCAGCGGGTACCTAACCCTTTCCACCCGCGCCAGCACGTGCTAATAACGAATATCCAAGCTCACACGCAGGTTTTTCAAGCAGCTTAAACGGGTTTGCAGCGCTTCGCGTTCCGCCTGCGGGAAGTTGTAACCCAAAAACACCACATTTTCAGGATAAAACGCGCCGTCAGCCTCAATCTTCACTAAGATAGACACAATCACTTCGCCGGTCAAACGCTCGTCCGGCAGATACAGGTGTTTGCCGATAAAGTAGCCGGGGCATCCCTCAAAAACAATCTCTTGTGGCCTTGCCGCCAGCCCGTAGCCATCGTGGTTCATCCATGTCGCAAGCACAGCCGTTTTGCCAAACCCGGCAAGCAATCCGGGCGCAGCGGAACTGTGATCACTCGGATCAAACGCCTCCGGTCTTTCCGGCGTATTCCAGGAGGGCGCGGCAAGGGTGTAGTGTTTAAAACCGAGGTCGAGGCTCGCCATATGCGGGTTTTCCTCGCGGATAGCTTTTGCCGCGCGGATAATACGCTCCCTGCCTATTTCGTCGATCGTACCATAACCCGCGTTCGCCGCTATGCTTCCGGGTTTCACCGGCTCTTTAAGCTGTACCTGTATGAATGTACAGTTTTTTTCGTCTTGGGCGGCCAGCTCAAGCACGGCCTGCGCGGTCGTACCCGAACCGGAAAAGAAATCAAGCACGATGAAGCCGTCCCCATTGACCAAGCGTATCAACTGCGCAATCAACGCGGGCGGCTTCGTATATTCGAACACCCCCTTGGGCATAACCAGTTCCAGAGCCTTTTTTGCGTTGTCGTTTGAATACTTGTTACCGGTGAACTCAAGGGTAGACATTGGCTTTATGCGGTCAATCGCGACAACCCGATATTGCTCCCCGCTTTTCTTTATGGTTACCTTTTGATAGGTTTTTGTGTAAATGCGTGGCCGCGCGCCGCCGCGGTGTATTTCAATGAAGCCATTTCGCAGCCCGAATTCAAAGAGGTCTTTGCTCCACCGCCACGCCCAGTCCGCACGGCCATGCAGGCCTTTTTGGCGCCGCTTATACCTATCCCAATCCCCGCCGGGGATAAATGTTTCCCCCTCAATCGTTATCGGATAATCAAGTGACGCCGCATACCTTAAGGAATTATAGTCAAGCGTTTGATTTGCTTTGTAATAGCCGCGCTCGCCAAAATACGCGTCCTTGTTATTATAGCCGGCATCGTCGTGGGTAAGGCCGACTAAGTCCGCGCCATCCGGCTTCTTGGAATAAGCCGTTACATAGTCGTGATTTTTTGCGGTACCGCCGGAGGACTTTCCCCCCTTTTTTGTTACGCGGGGAAAAACGCCTATAAAATTCTCTTCCCCGAACACATCGTCACAGAGCAGCTTCAAGTTGCTCTGCTCATTGTCGTCGATCGAAATAAAGATAACGCCGTCGTCGGTAAGCAGGTTACGCGCCAGCAAAAGGCGCGGGTATATGAACAGCAGCCACGCCGAATGCGAAGCGGATCCGCGTTTTGCCAGGTCGAGCACGCACCGCGCCTGCTCCTCGCCAATGGACAGCTTTTCGGATAGTTCCTTTGCGGAGAAGTTAAAAGTATCGTTATAGACAAAACCGTCGGACCCGGTATTGTAGGGCGGGTCTATATAAATACACTTCACGCTGCGGGCGTAGGATTTAAGCAGATGCTTTAAGCCGTCAAGGTTGTCGCCGCTGATGTAAATATTCTCACTGCCCGCGTTCTCCGGCCGGGTGTTATGTTCTTCGTCCGGCACAATAACAGTAGCGGTAGCAAGCGAGGCAAGCAAACGGGCATAGTCTTTGCCGGGGAATTTCAACCCGTAGCTTTCGCGCGCGAAGGGCAGTTTGCCACTCAAAAGCTCCCTGAACCGCTCCATATCAAAAAAGCCATCCTCTTTGAAGCAAGCGGGAAAGTGTTCCCGCAGGGCGGCAATTTCCCGGCTGCCGGGCAGCTTTGTTTCGGTTTGGTGACGCGTTTCCTTTATCATAACTAGCTCGGTATCCTCCGCTGGGTAACCATTGATCAAATAACGCGACCAACCTTGCGGCAGGCCGCAAAATTGGTCGCGCTATCTGATCAGTAGTTACCCAAGTTAAGCTGATTTGCCCTAAACCCGCTACCGGCCCACAAGAGACTCGACGCCCGACATAAAATCGGAATGGGAGCTTGGGTTGAGCGGGGAACCGGGAATCAGCACCAATAGCAGCAGCGCCACAACAACGGCAATGATAAGCACAAGGCACCCCGCACCCTTGCTTACGGTTCTGTGCAGGCCTTTTGTGGTGGGTACTTTTTCAATATTGGTTTTGCAGCCGATACAGTATTTTGCGTCGTCGGCGCACTGCCGCTGGCACTTTGGGCAAATCTTCATTTCTAACCACCTAAAACTCTGAAATATATTTTTCCTTCAGCCGATTCACTAATCCGCCCTGCAATGACACTAAATATTGGCGCACACGGCAATCCGGCGCGCCGCCATTCGAGCAAAAACCATCTTCCTGTAAACAACGGTTGATATGGATCCCACCTTCCATGATATCGATCACATCGTACAGGCTGATTTCTTCCGCCGGCACCGCAAGCTGGTAGCCGCCGTTACAGCCCTGCACCGAACGCACGACGCCCGACGCTTTTAGTTTGCTGATAATCTTCATAAAATACAAATACGTGACACCAAGTTCTTCCGACATATTCGCCGCCGTTGCAAGGTCGTTCTTATGATGATACAAATAGCCGAGTATACGGATGGCATAATCGGTCGCAAGCTGAAACTGCATAGTTTGCCCACCCCCTTTTTGGCCTACAAACCAGTTATACTATATTCTTATCATACTATAAATGCAATCGGGCGTAAATATGAAAATCGTTATTAATTTACAAAAAAGTATGCCGGATACATAAGGGGTGGGAAAATGTGCAAAAAAACCACCATGGCTGTCGTATTTTCCGCATGAATATGGTATGATGCAAATATAATACTAACCCGGATAGAAAAACTTGAAAGCGGTTTTCTATTCAGCCGGGGGCTGTATACGCCGACATGACGGCTTGCATGGAATTAGATATTGGTACGGGGGGCAAAAGGAAGGTATCATGCACAAGCTATACAAGAAGGTACTTGCTATTATCTCGGCAATTGAGAACAACAGTGTTTTTTCTTCCGTTAAGAAAGGTTTTGTGCTGCTGATCCCGCTATTGCTTATCGGCGCTATCGCGTTGATGCTGCGCAATTTCCCGGCGGAAGCAGTCCAGCAGTTTTACGCGGGGGCCGGTGCGGGCCTTTTTGATTTACTGCTCTATATCTATAACGCGACATTTGGTTTTATTTCGGCATATCTTGTGCTGAGCGTCAGCTACTACTACTCGTTTACCTTTCACAAAAACAATTTTTCGCTGCAGGTCACATCTATGATCGTGGCGTTCCTGTGCTTTCTGGCGACGTTTGGCGGCGCGCCCGAGCTGACGGATTTTGGCTCTCTGGGCGTGTTTTCCGCCATCATTTGCGGGCTTTTAGGCCCCAAATTATTTTTTGCGTTTTTGCGGCTTTTCAGAGGGAAGTCGCGCAGCCACGCTTTCGGCGCGGATATGGATTTCCGCAACACCATTATTGCCATTGTGCCGATTATGATGTGCCTCGCGGTGTTCCTTGCCTTTCACATATTTTTGAACGCCGTATTCGGCGTGCGGAATTTGAACGAGCTCATCGCAAACGGGCTGGCAGCCTTGTTTGAGAATATGGTGAGCGGGCCGGGGAGCGGCATACTGTTTTTGCTCATGCTTAACCTGCTTTGGTTTTTTGGCATACACGCGGGCAACGCGTTCGACTATGTTTCCGAGCTGGTGTTTGTCCCGGCGAACGAGGACCCTTCTGCCATAGTATCCAAAACATTTATGGATAATTTTGCGTTGATCGGCGGCAGCGGCGCGGTCATCTGCCTTTTGCTCGCCCTTTTGATCGCGGCGCGCACAAAAAGCAGCCGACAGCTATCGTTCGCGGCACTCCCTACCGCGATCTTCAACATCAATGAAATACTGGTATACGGCCTTCCCGTCGTGCTGAACCCGGTGATGCTTATCCCGTTTATTACGGTACCCATTGTATCGCTGCTCATTGCGTATGGCGCGACGGCGGTTGGCCTGCTTCCCGTTGTTACGGAAACGGTCAATTGGACGACGCCGCCCTTTATAAGCGGTTATCTCGCTACAGGGGGCTATGGAGGCGCGGTTGCGCAGGCGGTTATCATTGCCGTGGGCACGGCGATTTATGTACCGTTTGTGCGGCTTTCGGAAAAGATACAATATACGCGCGAGGTCTTGCTGGTGGGCAAAATGACGGAAAAATTCGCGAAAGCCCAAAATGACGGTATAAAAATAGAATTTCTGGATACGTACGATGATTTAAGCGTCACCGCAAAGGGTATGCTCTCGCGGCTCAGGGCGGATGTGGCGAAAAAAAAGGTGGCGCTCTTCTATCAGCCGTAGATGGATGTGCGTGGAAACATCGTTGGGGCGGAGGCCCTGCTGCGCTGGCAGTATGCGGGGCAGAAGATATACCCGCCTATCGTGATCGCGCTCGCGCAGGAGGACGGGTATTATGCCGACCTTACGGCGTGCATCATAGAAAAAGTCTGTGACGATATCGCGGCATTTAAAGCGGCGGCGCTGGACGATATCAGAGTCTCCATCAACATCACGGTGGAGCAGCTTAACGACGAAGCGTTTGTACGGGCTGTGATAGAGACGGTGCGCCGGCGCGGCCTGACGGGCAACCTGGGCCTTGAGGTAACGGAAGAGTCATCCCTTTTGCACTACGACAAGATCGCGCGGCATATTGACCTCCTCGGCGAAAATGGCGTTTCAATTTCCATCGATGATTTCAGCATGGGGCAGACGTCGCTTAAATACCTGCAAACAAATAACTTCGACGCGGTAAAGCTGGATGGCGCGCTGGTCAGAGAAGTGGCGGCAAACGGGCGCAGCAAGGATATCATAAAATCGATCGTTACGCTGGGGAACACGCTCGGATTTGCCACAGTGGCGGAATATGTGGAGACGGATGAGGTCCGCAACTTGCTTTTAGGCCTGGGCTGTCAATATTTTCAGGGTTATCTGTACAGCCCGGCTATCCCGCCGGAAGAATTTATCAACTATTACAAAAATCACAGCAAAGAGGTTAAGTGACCGCTGTAATCAGCGGTTACCAGAGTGTCAAAAAACCTAAAATACAGTAAAAATTTGATACTCTGCGCAGGCTGTCAAGAAAGACCCAGGTGCAAGGAATCGCATAACCACGCGGGCGAGGCAGAATAACCGATTCGCCGAGGTCGCGTTGTTA
>DOMW01000165.1:0-212 GCA_003510345.1 Clostridiales bacterium
CGTTCAGCGAAAGCTGCACTCCCTGTATCGCCTATCGGGGCGCGGTCGTTCCGCTTTCCCCTTGAAACCGGCGTAGGCCTGCGACCTTAGTTATCCGGGAAGGTTAGTGGTTCAGCAATGCAGACCAGAATACGGGATTGTTGAGATAGGTTTGTATAGTTATAGGGCATGGCTTTCCGCGATTGTTCTTGCCTTTGCCTTTAAGGGAGTTT
>DOMW01000165.1:224-5625 GCA_003510345.1 Clostridiales bacterium
CCAAAAGGAATACCCAAAAGCAACGCAAGATATTTGTACAACAGAATACGGGTTCGTATTTGGATGGACATGCCTAACCGGGATATAGATAAATTTTGTTAAACTATCATCCGCAATAGGCCCAAAAAGACATACGGCCCGCATGGACTGGCGGTTTCTTAAATTCACCGCGCAACGTGCAAAAGCAATATCACCGCCTTTCCTTGCGCAAATGATTCCTAAAATACAGGGAGATTGCGGTATACCAAAAAATCGGTTATAATAAAAACAGCAACTTTGCCAGATTCATACCGCAACATGGTGCAGGATAAACCGGCGGTTTGTACTATACTGTTATTAATTGTAGCGATATCCTAATTTATGCCGGAATGCGGAAGTATGGAAGGAGAAATAACTATGACAAATTATCCCTATGTGCAATCATGTGACAGGCTTACAATCGACACGGCGCATGTGCTGCCGGAAGAAAGCCGGGGGTTCGCGCGGGTGCAGCGCCTTAAAAAACGGGTGGTGGAAGCGACAAACTATGTGTGCATGGAGCGCGCGTGCATCGTAACGCAGGTGTATAAAGAAAACGAAGCGGAGGAGATTTACGCCCTTCGTGCAAAGGTGTTTGACCGGTTGATGCGGGAAATGAGCGTCTATATTCTGGACGACGAACTGATTGTGGGGCATCAGGCGGAAAAACAGCGCAGCGCCCCGCTCTTTCCTGAATATGCTGTTCAATGGATCATGGACGAGCTTGACCTTTTCAGCACGCGCGGGCAGGATAAATTTGTCGTGCCGCCCGAAGTGCGCCGTGAATTTGTGGAAGAGATCTATCCCTATTGGAAAGGCAAGACATTCAACGACCGCGTGCTCTCCGACCTGCCTGAAGATGTAAAGCTTCTTCGGATGGACGCGCAGCTCTACAGCACAAACCTGCACGAAGGCGGCGGCCTCGGGCATGTGTATCACGATTATTCCGTGCTTCTTACGCAGGGGCTTTCGGGCATCAAACAGCGCATGAGCGAGCAACTGCTCAAGCTGGACGACACAGTTCCGGAAAATATCCCTAAAATACGTTTTTATCACGCGACGACAAAAATGTGCGACGCGATCATCGCGTATGCGCACCGGTACAGCGCGCTCGCCCTCGAACTGGCCAAAAAAGAGACGGACAAGGCGCGCAAAGCCGAGTTGGTCAAAATCGCGGAGGTGTGCGCGAATGTGCCGGAATTCCCGGCGAAGTCCTTCCATGAAGCGCTGCAATCGCTGTGGTTTTTGCAAATGCTGGCGCAAGTGTACGACAACGCCGTTTCCATCACGCCCGGGCGGCTCGACCAATATATGTACCCGTATTACGAAGCGGATGTCATGAACGGCGTGCTCACGAAAGAGCAGGCGCAGGAATTACTGGAAGTGTTCTGGGTGAAATTTACCGAGCCGATCAAACTGTACGACGCGGATTCGGCGGCGTCGCACGCGGGCTATCCCATGGGGCAAAACCTTTCTGTGGGCGGTGTGGACCGCGACGGCAAGGACGCGACGAACGACCTTTCGTTCCGCATACTGGAAGCGCACAGCCATGTTCTTTTGATGCAGCCAAACTTTTCGGTGCGCCTGCACAACGGCTCGCCGTATGCTTTTTTACGCGCGGCGGTAGAGGCGATCAAGCTCGGGAACGGTATGCCGCAGCTTGTGAACGATGAGATGTTCGTGCCCGCGCTGATGAACGCAGGCGTTACATTGCAGGACGCGCGGGACTACGCGCCAGTGGGCTGTGTGGAATGTTCCCCGCTCGATACGTTCGGCAGGCTGAACGGCGGCTACTTCAACCTGGCTAAAATATTTGAGCTTGCTATGAGCAACGGCGTATGCCGCATCACGGGCAAGCAGGTAGGCCCGAAGACAGGCGACGCGCGCGCGTTCACATCGTTTGAACAAGTGCTTCAGGCGTATGACCAGCAGATGGAATACGGCGTTCGGAGCAATGTGAAGTGGAACAATATGCTGGATTTCATCAGCAGGGACAGGATGCCCGTGCCGCTCACCTCTATATTGGTGGGTAATTGCGTGGATGAAGGGAAAGACGTGACGCAGGGCGGCATGAAATACAACTGGAACGGGCCGTATGGCATCGCCATCGCAAACGCGGGCAATTCGCTGATGGGCGTTAAAAAAGCGGTGTTCGACGACAAAGTGTGCACGATGGCGGAAATGGCGGACGCGCTTGAAAACGATTTTGAAGGCAGGGAAGACCTGCGCCAATACCTGCTCAACAAGGTGCCGCACTATGGCAACGACGACCCGGAGGCCGACTCGCTGGCAAAATACGCGACGGACAGCTTTTTCGACAAGCTGATCGGCCATAAAACGATCTACGGCGGCAACTTCGTAGGCTCGCTGATCCCCGTGTCCTCGTTTGTGGCGTTTGGCCTGCAAACGGGCGCGACGGCGGACGGGCGGCACAGCAAAGACCCGCTTGCGGACGGCATTTCGCCCTCCAACGGCACAGACCTGAACGGGCCGACGGCCGTTTTGAAATCGGTGTGCGCGCTCGACCACCTGCGCAGCCCCAATGGCGTTATCTTCAATATGAAGCTGGACAAAGGCCCGCTTGAGACGGAAGAAGGCCTGGAAAAATTTATGGATCTGATCCGTACCTACATTGAAATGGGCGGCGGGCATATCCAGTTTAACGTGGTTTCCGCCGAAACACTGCGCGACGCGCAGAAAAACCCGGATAAGCACAAGGGTATGGTGGTGCGCGTGGCGGGCTACAGCGCGTTCTTTAACGAGCTTTCGCGCGAGGTGCAGGATGGCATCATCGGCCGGACGGAGCATAAACTGGGGTGAGTATGGCAGGCGAACGCGGCATCCTATTCAACATACAAAAGTACAGCCTGCATGACGGGCCGGGCATACGGACGATCGTGTTTCTAAAGGGTTGCCCGCTGCGCTGCCCGTGGTGCAGTAACCCAGAATCGCAATATGGCGGCATACAGGTGGTTTTTAAGCCGGAGGGCTGCATGGGGTGCGGCAAGTGCGTGCAGGCCTGCCCAAACGGCGTGCGCGGCAAAGACGGGTTTTCCATATGCGATACCGCGTGCGGCGCGTGCGCTTTCGTGTGCCCGGTAAACGCGATGGAGCAGGTGGGCAAAACGGTCACGGTTAGAGAAGTGCTGGATGAAGTGGAAAAAGACCGCCCGTTCTACAGAAAATCGGGCGGCGGCATGACGCTTTCGGGCGGCGAACCGCTTGTTCAGCACGCGTTCGCGGCGGCCCTTTTAAAGGAAGCCGCGGCACGGCATATCGGCACGGCGATTGAGACGACAGGCTATGCCACGCGGGAAATCGCGGACAAAGTGCTGCCGCTTGCCGACCACATTTTATACGACATCAAGGTGGTGGACGAGGCAAAGCACCATGAGCTTACCGGCGTTTCCAACAAACTCATACTGGAGAACCTTGCTTCGGCGGCGCGGGCAAACCCGGGCGCCGTTATTATCCGGGTTCCGCTTATAGGCGGGGTGAACGACGACGAGCAAAACCTGCGGAAAACGGCGGAGCTTGCGCAGGCAAACGGGATAAAAGAGTTGCACCTTTTACCCTACCACCGCTACGGCGAGGGCAAATACCAAAAGTTATACCAGCCATACGCGTTTTCCGCGTATACGCCGGACGATGGGCAAATTGAAAAAATCATCGAAATGATGAAAGAATATGGGGTGCGCGCCAAAAAAAGCGGATGAAGGCAAAATTGGTATCCGAAAAAGAATATGAGCTGGTGCGGCTTATAAGCGGGCTTGATATCGAGGCGCATATAACGCGGGTCATCAGCACGGGCAAGGTGCGTTACCACTGGCACAAGGAGCTGGAATTCGTGCAGGTGGTGGACGGCCCTGTTTTGCTGCACACGGAAGCGGGCAGCGTGACGCTGGAACAGGACGATATTTTTATTGTGAACGCGAACGAGCTGCATTGCTACCAAAAGGTGGGCGTAGCAAACGATATATTGATACTCCAGGTGCCGCTCAAGCACTTCCAGGCGTATTACCCGAAAATATCCACATTCCGGTTCACCGGGCGGCACATCAAGAAGGAAGACAGGGCGGTTTACCGCAAGATGGCGGGGTATATCGCGGGGCTGTTCAAAAGCCTGGCGAAAAAAGAGGAAGGCTACCAGCTTGAGGTGATGGGTGTCACAAACCTGCTGGCGGCCCATGTTGTCCGCAATGTGCCGCATGAGGTCGTAAGCGAAGAGCGCATGATGACAAACAGCCGCAATCTAAAGCGCCTGAACCGTATCATAAGCAAGGTGCAGGACCGTTACGCGTATGGTATTTCGCTGGAAGAACTGGCGGAAAGCGAAGGGTTGAACAAATATTACCTTTCCCATTTTATCAAAAAATACCTGGGGCTATCCTTCCGGCAATATGTGCGGCGGCTGCGGCTGGAAAAAGCGACCGACCTGCTTATCCATACGGACAGGAACAAGCTGGATATCTGTGTGGAGAGCGGTTTTTCAGACTACCGCTACCTGTGCGAGGCGTTCCACAAGGAATATGGGTGTACGCCCACGGAATTTCGCGACAAGCACAGGGCGCTGAAGCACAAAGCCGAGCGGGCCAGCGTCACATTCGGCGACCAGTATATCCTGATGAGCGAAGGGGATTCCTACCGAATCTATTTTGATTATCTGGAAAGAGCGCAAAAAGATAGTATACTATAAAATACAAGACTATAACTGAGCGGAGGAAAAGCGATGAGTTGTTTTATGGGGATCGACGCCGGAACGAGCGGGGTCAAAGTGATCATTATTACGGAAGACGGCAAGATAGCGGGGATGGGCTATCACGAATGCAACCTGATCACGCCGCGCCCGGGGTGGACGGAGCAGTCCCCGGAGGATTGGTGGGCGGCGTGCGACGATGCCGTGAAGCAAGCCGTGCAAAACAGCGGACGCGGAAACGAAGTGGAAGCGATTGGCTTTTCCGGGCAGATGCAGGGCGTTACGCTCATCGGCGCGGATGATAAGCCGCTGCGCAATTGTATTATCTGGCTCGACCAGCGCGCGGACGCGGAGGTAGCGGAGATAGAGCGGACGATCAACCCCAAAGAGGGACTTTCCATAACGGCGAACTATTGCCTGAACAGTTTCTGGGCGCCCAAGCTGCTGTGGGTAAAAAAGCATGAACCGGAATATTTTGAGAAAACGAAGACCGTGCTGTTTGCCAAAGACTACCTGCGGCTCAAGATGACGGGCGAAGCCGCAACGGAGGTGAGCGACGCAAGCCTGACATACCTGCTCGACGTACCCAAGCGGAAATGGGCATACGAGATATTCGACAAGCTGGGCATCCCGCGCGCGCTTGCGCCGGAAAAGCTGCTGGAGTCGCAGGATGTCGCGGGTTACCTG
>DOMW01000271.1:0-1759 GCA_003510345.1 Clostridiales bacterium
CGTGCAGCCTGCCATAACAGCGGCTACAAGCACAAGACAAAGAACAATGCTCACCATTTTTTTCATAATCTTCCTCCTGTAAAAATGCTTCCCTTTTATTAACAGTAAAATCATAAAACGCTAAAACCACAACACACAAAAAAACATTGGATAGAAACTGCTAAATTGAGACGTATAGTTTGGGCGCATGATTTTATGTTACCATTATTATAGCAAAATTACTTGAAATGTCAACAAAAAAACAACTGTCCCTGATACAATTGTAAAATTCCATCGGATTAAAGACTGATAAAATGGAGTTATTGTAGGGCGCGAGCCTACGCCGGACGGCAAACCACCCGCACTTACCGGGCCGCGTTTGCCGCGATATGCACCGCATCCCACACGGTGGCATAAGGCGGGGAATAAATGAGGTCCGTCATTCCCAGCTCTTTTGTCGTCATCCCCCTTTGTACCGCCATCGCAAAAATATCGGTACGCAAGGCGGAACCGGCGCCGCCTATCAACTGCGCGCCCAAAACGCGGAACCCCGGCTTTTCATAAACCAGCTTGACCGTGACCGGCTCCATGCCCGGGTAATACGCGGGATGGTTCACCGATTCCACCAGCACCGTGCCAAACCGATAGCCAAGGCTTTCCGCCTCCGCCGAAGAAAGCCCGGTTCGCCCCGCTTCCAGCCCGAATACTTTGAGCGCGGCGGAACCTATCGTGCCCACATATTCCGCCTGCGCGCCGCAAATATTGCTTCCCGCTATCCTGCCGCATTTATTCGCCGTCGTCCCCAGCGGCAGGTACACATTTTCCTTACGGATGCTGCTGTACACCTGCGCGCAATCGCCCGCGGCGTAGATATCCGGCACAGAGGCGCGCATTTGCCGATCGATAACCACCGCGCCATTCGCCGCGAGTTTGATCCCCGTTCCCTGAAGGAACGCCGTATTCGGAACGACGCCCACCGCCGCCACAACCAAATCGGCCTCGTAAGTACCGCTGTCCGTCGCCACTTCGCTGACAGCATCCCGGCCATGAAAAGCGCGCAGCCGTTCGCCGGCGCGCACCTCTACCCCGTTTTTTTCTATCTCCCGCGCGGCAATCGCGGCGATCTCCGGCTCAAACGCGGCTAAAATACTATCCGCCTCTTCCAGCAAAACAACATTTTTGCCCAGCCGCCTCATCGCCTCCGCAACTTCTACACCTATATAGCCGCCGCCGACCACAATCACATTGCGCACGCCAAAACTGTCCGCGGCTTTTTTGAGCTTAAGCCCATCCTCCATCGTTTTCAGCGTGTAAATACCTTGTTTGCCGCTCCCCTCCACCGGGGGGATCACCGCCCTTGCGCCCGTCGCTATCATCAGCTTGTCGTATGTATCGCGGAACGTGTCACCCGTCTTAAGGTCCTTCCCTACCACGACTTTGTTCACAGTGTCTACCTGCGTCACTTCATGGTGGATGAATGTTTTGATCCCCGCCTGCTCAAACGCGGCGCGTGAACGCGCGATCAGCTTCGCAGGGCCGTCGTTGGCCCCGCCCACATAAAACGCGAGCCCGCACGCCCCATACGCGAGATACCCGCTCTTTTCGTAAACGGTCACCCGCGTGTCTGCCGAAACCCTCTTTATTTTGGCTGCCGCGGACATGCCCGCCGCGACCCCGCCGATCACCACTACTTTCAAATCGATCCGTTCCTTCCTTAGATTCGTTCCCTCCTTATAGGTAACCAGCAATTACTTAGATAAGCGCTGATTAAATCGTGGTC
>DOMW01000271.1:1774-3265 GCA_003510345.1 Clostridiales bacterium
GGGTTCTGAAAATGGCAAGATTGAGAAAATAGGCCGTAAAGATGGCCGCGCTATTTAACCAGTGGTTACCTGGGTAACCGCTTTTATGCAAACTACAGCTTCGCCAGAATATCGCGGGTCACCTGCTCTATCAGGCTTTTTAGTTCCCCGCTTTCCTCCGCGTTGCCGCCTGCTTCCGAGTTACCGCCATACACCGTTTTCTCCCGGTTACCGCAATTACAGCCACAATCACTACCGCCGCCCGGCAAGACGTCCCGTTCGTTTGTAGGGGTTACGGCACAGGGTGGCACGCCGCCCGATTTAATACCCAGTCGTTCCCGCGTTTGGAGAAGCTTGTTCACCTGCCCGCAGGACAGCACATTCGCCTGCCCGATGATATTGTTGGTATACATCGTCACCGTCGCGTAATATTCCAGCGATTCCAGCCTGTAAAACGCCTCAAACAAGCTCGCTCCCCATGTAAGCGCGCCGTGGTTGGCGAGCAGCACAGCGTTGTAATCCTTGCAAAACGGCGCAATGGAATCGGGCACATCCTGCGAGCCCGGGTCCGCATATTTCGCAATGGGCACCGCGCCCAGGTTTACGACCGCCTCGGGCAATATCGCTTTGTCAAGCCCTATCCCCGCGATTGCAAACGAAGTCGCCACGGGAGGGTGCGCATGGGTCACCGCCATGATCTCCGGATTCTCCCTGTACGCCCTGATATGCATTTTTACCTCGGAAGAAGGCTTGTATCCGCCTTCCGCGGAAAGCACCTTGCCATCCAGCGTCATCTTGACGATCATATCGTCCGTCATAAACCCTTTTGAAACGCCTGTGGGAGTTGTTAAAATCGTGTCTTCCGATATCCTGCAACTGATATTCCCGTCATTCGCGGCCACATAATCCTTCTGGTACATCCGCCTGCCGATTTCCAGTATCTGCTCCCGCGCCTCGTATGATGATAAATATTTCATTATGGTCACCTCATGTTTTAGCAACCACTGATCAAATCAGGCCGCGCGCCTTTCCGGCCCTTTCCGCCCATAGCAGCGCCGCCAGAACCCGCTCTTAGCGCTGCTAAGAACGGAACCTGCCGACGCTGCCACGAACAAAAATTGCTCGGAAATCCACGAACCCGCTTTAATCAGCGCTTACCTAATGCTTAAAATGCCGTATCCCCGTGAACACCATTGCGATGCCGTATTCGTCGCATTTTTTGATCGAGTCTTCATCGCGCACGCTGCCGCCCGGCTGTATAATGGCCGTGATGCCCGCCTTTACGCACGCCTCCACGCAGTCGTCGAACGGGAAGAACGCGTNNTTTTGTTTTATACCATATTTTTGTTTTTTTAGCGTTGAAAAGCAAAATTTTTCTACCCGACTATTTACAAACCCCATCCAACAAAGTAAAATAATGAAAAACGTTCTTTTCCGCGATAGTATTAAAAATTGGAGAAACCTTATGTTAGCCCTTACAAGAAAAAACAAAATCAAAGAAATCATACTGGA
>DOMW01000271.1:3334-3466 GCA_003510345.1 Clostridiales bacterium
CGGGGCTTTTATACAGGACGGCGTGATGAATGATATTCAGGTCTCTATCCGTGAAACGGTGCTCGTTCCAAACAAGCAGGCCATCGCGAGGCGATGCGCCGAATTTATCAGGAACGGCGATACCATCGCGCT
>DOMW01000271.1:3477-3990 GCA_003510345.1 Clostridiales bacterium
ACGTCCTTTCATATCTGCAATGAGGTGAAAAATAAACGTATCACCGTGCTCACAGACTCGCTCCACGTCATCAATTTCCTCGCGGAGTTCTCCAATATCCACCTGATCTCTACCGGCGGCAACTACACAAACAACTATTCCAGCTTNNTATGTGGATAAAGCGTTCCTTTCCTGCCGTTCCGTTGATATGCAGCACGGCGTAACCGATTCTTCCGAGGAACTCGCCGGCATCCGCAAGCTTTTTGTGGAACGCGCCAGCAAAGTATATCTGATTGCCGACCACAGCAAGTTCAACAAGGTCTCNNTTTGTCAATATCTGCGGATTTGACGAGATCGACGCCATCGTATGTGACGAACCGTTGCCTGCCGAATGGCATTCTTTCCTCGCGCAGCAGGACGTCGCGCTCTATGACGATAATGCCGTTGTTGGTGAAGCCTGACGTATTGCTATGCCTCCGGCGGTTTAGAACTTACGGTCATAAATACTTTTATGCCTAGGTAAGCGATGATTAA
>DOMW01000271.1:4004-8644 GCA_003510345.1 Clostridiales bacterium
TGCTAGCAGCGCTATCAGTGGGTTCTGAAGATACCAAGATTGAAAAAACAGGCCGCAAAGTTGATCGCGCTATTTATTCATCGCTTACCTAGGTTCGAGGGATACGAACCCGTTTTAGTCGGCACTTACCTAGATCAACAAGGCGTCGGAAGGCTTTTGGCAGCATATTTTATAGCAAATCCCAAATCGAAACGGATGCTTAGATTTGGGATTTGCTATGGCATACAAATTTTTTCTTGACAAATAGCAACAGTGTAATTATCATTCAGCTATTTTGTACTCTGCCGTTTCTTCCAGTTCATATACAAAATTGTCATATGCTGTTGCAAATTCCTCAGGCGTTAAATTTCCGGAACCGGGTAGCGAGCTTGCGTAATACTCCCTCAAATTATTTCTTGCAATAATTATTTTGTAAGCTTCCATGCCCCGCGCTGTATATTCCGCATCAGTAATTCCGGCATTCTTTTTAAATACTGCGATATTCTCCAACACCTGCAACGCATTTACCTTTTCTTCTTCGCTCCCGTTAAGGCTTAGATCTTTGACGGCATTATAGTTTTCCTCAAAAACAGCTTTTGCCTCGGCATCATTTGGAGCGAGTCCCAACTTCTCCGCTTCTAAAAATTCAACTTTTTCTTTTATGGCAAGCGATAATGCTTCCTCCTCGCTTAAGATGGTAATTTCCGCAAGAAGCGCCTGTTTTTCTGCATCAGATATATCCATCGCACTGATAGCTTTTTGATTTTCCACAGCGGCTACGTTTGCCATGAGCATAGTGAGCTGTACTTCTTCTTCTGTTATTGTATCCCCGTTTTCAAAAATCACCACGGGTTTATCAAGATTTTCTCCATCCACAGCTTTGTATTGCATACTACCAACCACAGTCGCGTTTTCAGCGGCCGTTGCCAGGAGAGACAAACTGACGACCACAACCACGACCACGACAATAACACTGATTATTTTTGTCTTTTTTGATGTATTTTTCATGTTTTGCTCCTTCCTATTACTATAAGTAAGACCACTTAGCCTTAAGACATCGCTGTACTCATTGATAACGTCAGTGTCGGCGCATGCGTACTGGGAACGCACGACCCATCAAGCGAAAACGTTGATTTTTGTGACACTGAATAGGAGCCCGAGCCGTTAGTTTTGGTTTTATTGATGTGTTTAGAAAATAGCGGTTACACAAGGAACAATTTCTATCCCTTGATAATTATATCAGCCGCGCCGCTTTTTTCAAACATTTTAGTGGAAATAGCGTCAATTTCAAAATAAAGTAAACTCTCAAAGTAAGATCCATCTTACACTATTTGCGTATTCACGCCCATAGAACCACTGCGAAATGTAGAAATAGGTTTTTTTAGGCTCACTAAACGCCGTATTGCAGATCATGGCGTGCTTAGGTTTTAGCGCGGCCCTGTATCTTCTGAATAAACCATTACTGCGCAAGAAACCGATTTGACGCATAAGCCGAAATCTGATACTATTCACTTATAAAGCATTCTGTGTTTTACCCCGTGCGAAGCGCGGGGTTCATACTGCTTTCGGGCATTATGTGCCGCATGTTCTGCGGCAACAGAAAACCGTGTTTAGGTTTTATTTTAGTGCTTAGTATTAAACCGGCGGGGGTATTATGTTCAGAATAGGTGAATTTTCAAAACTGACGCAAGTTTCCGTCCGTATGCTGCGGTATTATGACGAGATGGGTTTATTGAAACCATCCGAAACCGATAAATTCACAAATTACAGGCTGTATTCCGCCGCCCGATACCCGCCCTGAACAAAATCAAGTTTCTGCGGGATCTGGGCTTTAACGTTTCCGATATAGCAGTCGCACTGGCAGAGTGGAGCGGCGAGTATATAACAAACCTGCTGGACGGCAAGCGCGCGGAAATTCAAAACGCGATTGCAACCGAGCAGGGCAAGCTAGCCAGAATCGAGCAGGCCAAAGAGGATATCAAACAAGAGAAGATAGCGATAAATTATAACGTCACCATCAAATCCATTCCCGCGTGCCAGGTATTCTCATTGCGGCGGGTGACGCCCGATTTTTACGCCGAGGGGCTGCTGTGGAAAGAGATGGCGGCCTATGTAAAAAAGAAAAGCATCCCCATTGCGTACGATACCTTTACCATATACCATGATACGGACTACAGGGAAAAGGACGTTGACATTGAGATATGCGCGCCCGTAGCGAAGATGGGCGAAAACGCGGATGGCTTCACCTATCGGGTCACGCCGCCCGTACCCATCATGGCCGCCAGCATGGTATACGGGCCTTTTGAGAATATCGCGGGCGCATTCCTCTCGATCGCGGGCTGGCTGGGCGAGCATGGGCAGTACAAAATGGCCGGGGAAAGCAGGCAAATGGTCCACCGGGGGCCGTGGAACGAAGACGACCCGGATAAGTATTTGACCGAAATACAGATACCTTTGATCGCATTGGAAAAATGACCTCATCATAGCGCAATACTGCAAGTACATTTTTTCTTCATGGAATGTTAAGAAATGCTTTCAAAAATCATAAGGAAAGAAGATATAAGATTATATAAAATAAGTATTCGCGGAATAAATTGAAACTCGAGTGGCCCTATTGACATCGTGCCGCGTTTCAGAAAATTGGGGGAATGAAAAGTATGGCAGATGTTATTTTTGTTTTGAACGTGGCAGTCAAGGTTTTCAGCGCGTATTTTGTAATTATTATGCTGTTTGCGATCTTTAAACCGAAACCGTTTGGGCGGCATGCTCCAAAGACAAAGTTCGCCGTTGTCATTGCGGCGAGAAACGAGGAGGCGGTGATCGGGAACCTTGTTCTCAGCCTGCGCTTGCAGAAATACCCGGCCAATTTGGTGGATATCTATGTAATTCCAAACAATTGCACAGATAATACAAAGAACGTGGCGCTCAAAGCCGGCGCAAAGATCATCGAATGCACAGGACCCGTGCGGTGCAAGGGCGACGCGCTTAATGAAGCGTTCCGCGTATTGCGCAAAGAAGGCCACGACGCCTACTGCATTTTCGACGCGGATAATTATGCGGATAAAAATTTTCTGGCGGAAATGAACAACGCGTTTTGCGACGGGTACACCGTCGCAAAAGGCCGGAATGAGGCAAAAAACCCTTATGACAGTTGGGTCGCCGGTTGTTACGCCCTCTATTTTAACACGATGAACCTGTTCTTTAACAAGTCGAGGGCAAAATTGGGCTTGTCCGCAAAGCCAAACGGCACAGCCCTCGCGTTTCACCGCTCCGTCCTGGAGAAAAACGACGGATGGAATACCATAACGCTTACCGAAGACGCGGAGTTCGGCGCGGATTGTGTCATCCTGGGGGAACGCATCGCATGGGTTCCCGACGCGATCGCTTATGACGAAGAACCGAATTCGTTTGCCGTATCCATACGCCAGCGCCAGCGCTGGATCAGCGGCCTCATGCAGGTCGCCGGTATGAAACTGAAAAAAGTGATCTCGACGAAACATGGAAAAAAGAGGCTGCGGCTTGACGGCGCCATGATATTACTGTCGCCCTTTGTGCAGGGGGTTTCCGCATTCGTGATACCTGCCACGTATCTCAGCGATATTTCCAACATAACCACAGCGACGGCATTTGGCGACTTTGCAGTCAATTTGCTCCTAAACATAGGCTTGCTCTACGCGGGGGCGACAGCTGCCGCGCTGGTGATCGCGCTATTCTCCAAGCGCTACGACTGGCGAATCGCAAAGGGTATCCTTATGTATGGCGTGTTTATGTTCTCATGGATCCCGATATCCGTAGTCTCGCTTTTCCGAAAAGAGAAAACATGGGAGCATATCAGCCACGGCCACGCGAAGCAATCGGCTCTTGTGCAGGGTACTTCTCTTTTCACTCACAAAATGGCCGCTCCCATTTCGCAAATAAACTGCAGCAATTACAAGCGGCGTTATTTATGAGATAATACGAATTACAATTGCCGTCCGACTCGCCGGGCGGTACAGACTTCTTGTGTTGATGGATTCATCTATGAAATAATACTGTTGACTCTCACATGATGTGAGGGATTATAGTGAACTTGCCGGCAGAAAATAATGATTTATCGGAGGATAGAAAAATGCAGAAATTTGAAGTAACCCCCATCGGCAAGGTCACTGTAAACAATGACGGATCGTTTATTGAACTGGATGAAAAGTACATCCCCGCCTTAACGGCGCTGGACGGCTTTTCTCACCTAAACCTCATTTGGTGGTTCAGCGAGTACGATAATGAGGAAATGCGCAATATACTGGAAGCGCCAAAGCCCTATACAAAGGCGCCGGATGTCATGGGGATATTCGCTACCCGTTCGCCCGTCCGGCCCAACCCGCTCGCGCTTAGCACGGTAGAAGTTCTTTCCATCGACCGGCAAAAGGGCGTAATCCGCGTTACCCAGATCGACGCGAACGACGGCACGTCGGTATTGGACGTCAAGCCGTACACGCCCAGCCTGGGCAGAATTGAAACGCCGGGCGTACCGGAATGGTGCAGCCACTGGCCCAAAAGCGCGGAAGCGTCCGAGCATTTCGATTGGGCGAGTGAGTTTAATTTTTGATACTGGCGCAATTTTAGTGTAACCGTTGATTAAAATGGGTTCGTATCCTCAAGCCCTGGGCATGTCCGCCCAAATA
>DOMW01000128.1 GCA_003510345.1 Clostridiales bacterium
CGCAAACTTGCCATATGTGCCGATATGTCTGCGTTTACGCGCCTTGCCTGAAACCAATTTTGCTCAAACCTAATTTACCCGACGCTAAGTTAATTTGCTCTAAAACAGACACGGCGGCAGGTGTTTATTCCCTAAGACAGGCGGAATCACTGTTCAACCTTTTGCGGCGCTCTTTCCAGTCGGGCATCCATTTTGTGAGAAAAGCTTTGAAGCGGTCGCCGTGATTCGGGTAGAGCAAGTGCGCCAGCTCATGTAACACCACATACTCCACACAATGCGGCGGCGCGCAAAACAGGTGATAGCTAAAACGGATCTCCCCTTTTTTGTATGTGCAGCTCCCCCACATCGTTTTCATTTTGCGCACACGGATACGCGGCCGCGCCGGTATCTCGCCGCACAGTTTTTCCATCCATTTATCCATATACAGTTCGTAGTACGCAAGCGCCGTTTTGCGCCACCAGGCATCCAGCACCCGCGCCGGTTCACTGCCGTCTTTTGTACGGATTACGACTTCGTTATCCAGCACATCCACACCGTTTTTCATAGAACGCTCCGTGCGGAACGGAAGGAGGGCGCCCAGTAACCGTACCGTGTTTTCTGCCGGCGGCTCTTTTTTATCCCGCGCCCGCGCCACATGCCGCATCAGCCAGTCTGCTTTGGAATCCACGAAGTTACGGATAGCGGCGTCCGGTGCGCCAAAAGGCGCGGATACCTTCACCGCGCCGTTCGGATACACACGTAACGTAATATTTTTGACGTGCTTTTTGTGCACGTCAATATTCACCGCGTTCCCATTTTTAAAGCTGACTCGCATCTGTTTTCAGTCCAGCGAGTCCGCCACGATTTTCGCCGCGTCGCGCACCAATTCGCCGCATTTCTTGCCGCGCGGCGGGCATTTATCCCCATTTTGATCCAGCCCCAAAAGCGCCGCGCATATAACGGAGCCATTTTCCGCTTTGAATTTTTCCAGCATCTCGCGCGCTTTGTCGTAAACCGCCGCTTTTTCTTCCTTTGCTTTGGGGTCGCCGTACCCTTCATAGCCGCCCTGCACAAGCAGCATACCCGAGACCGCGCCGCATACCCCGCGTGTTTTGCCCATGCCACCGCCAAACGGCGAGGCGATACGCGCTGCCTGCGCTTCGCTTACCCCCATTTTATCCGCATACGCGACCGCTACAGCCTGCGCGCAGTTATAGCCTTCCGCAAATAACGCCTCCGCTTTTTTTGACCTGTCTTCCATTTTGCTTTTCTCTCCTTATTTTACTAGTATGTCATCCAGGAAACTGTTCTCTTTTTGCTCAATACCAAACGCGGCAAGCACGGTTGCGGCGATATCGCCGAAGCTTCCGCGCGTCAAAAGATTCACACCCGGGCGCACCATGCCGCCATACGCCAGCATGGGCACATATTCCCGCGAATGGTCGGTGCTCACCGTTTTGGGGTCGCAGCCGTGATCCGCCGTAATCATCAGCATATCTCCCTCCCGCATCTGGTTAATCAGCGCCGCAAGCTGCGCGTCAAATTCACTGATTGCTTTAGCGTAACCGTCCGCGTCGTTTCTATGGCCGTACAGCATATCAAAATCCACAAGGTTTGTAAAACAAAGCCCGGTGAAATCATGCTCCATAAACTCCATTGTCTTTACCATACCGTCAGCGTTGCTTTTTGTTTTCACATGCTCCGTGATGCCGCTCCCCGCGAATATATCGTAAATCTTTCCCACGCCGATGCAGGAAAATCCGCTTTCTTGCAGTTGATTGAGCATTGTTTTTGGAGGGACAAGCGAGTAATCATGCCGGTTGCGCGTGCGTTCAAAATGCGGATACTCGCCGAGATAAGGCCGCGCGATCACCCGACCCACGCCGTGCTCCCCGCGCAACATTTCACGGGCGGTCTCGCAGTAACGGTACAGGTTTTCAAGGCCGATATATTTCTCATGCGCCGCAACCTGAAACACGCTGTCCGCCGAGGTATATACGATCAACGCGCCCGTTTCTATTTGCTCCCTGCCGTAATCAAAAATCACGTCTGTGCCCGAATACGGCTTGTTGCAGATCACTTTCCTGCCCGTTTTTTGCTCAAATTCGCTTATGACAGCGTCCGGGAATCCGTTTGGGTATAGCGGGAAAGGTTTTTTGAGAACGACGCCCGCGATCTCCCAGTGCCCGGTCGTCGTGTCTTTACCGGCCGACTGCTCGGCAAGGCGGGCAAATGCCGCCCTGGGCCGCACTGCCGCCCGATCGGAAAATGCCGCGCCGTCTATATTGAACAGCCCCAATTCGGCAAGCCGGGGCGCATGAAAAAAACGGCTTGCCGCCACCGCCGCAAGCGTATCGCTTCCCGCGTCGCCATAGCTTTGCGCGTCGGGCAGTTCGCCCATTCCAAAGCTGTCCAGCACGATTAAAAATATCCGTTTAATTTTGCCCATACTATAAATATGATAGCATCCGGTGGGGCAAAACACAAGCTGATCCATATATTAAGAAAGTATTAAGAAAGATTTTACCCACCGTTCAAACATTCCGCGCCGCAACGGAGTACAATGGGAAAAAACGGTATGCGGAGGCGAATTTGCTATGAAAAAATCATGGGTACAAACGATAGGCATTACGGCGGCGGCTGCGGTTATCACGGTGAGTGTGTGCGGTTGTTCGGTTGTAAAAAGGCTGCACAGCAATATAGAATCGGCGCGTGCCGAAATTGCGCAAAGCGGCGAGCAGCCTCCCTATTCCTATGAATCCGGTTTTGCCCTGCCAGAAGATGTTATGGACGAGGCGTTCTACGCCGCCCCGGCGGAAGGGGCGATCAGCGAAGCGTTAGGTTCCGCCTCAGACACCACAAAAAGCGGCGTTGACCCGGCGCTTGAGCAGGAGTACGCCAGCAATGGCCTTACATACAGCGAGGTAAACGGGCAGTGGTGGTTTTCCGGCAAACCTGCCGCGGCAATCCGCGACCAGGGGCATTTCACCATAACAAACGGCATGTTTCTTTCCTTTGGCGCGTTCGTGTTTGTGGAGCGTGACAGCGGTGGGGAAATCGCCGCCATAACCGAAATCAGCCGTGAGCGCATGGAACAAGAGGCGGGCATGGCGCTTTCCGGCGAGGCCGTGGAACAGCAAGCTAAAGAAGAGGGCTACCGTTATTACAGGGAAGACGTATCTGTTCGGGATATGACCGCAAAGGAACTTTTAGGCCTTGAAGGCGACCTGCATGTGAAATACCCTAACCAGAAAGCCATGGTGCAGCTCAACGACTATATCGTTTACCTTGAAGAAGACGATCTGTTGCCCTTGAGTTCTTTCTGCTGCGCGCAATCAAACTCCTATGGCGTTAAAATATTCGCCGAATATGAGATCGCGGAAGAAATTTCCCTCAGCGCGTTTGGCGGGGAAGAGATCGACGACCTGCTGCTTTCGATGCTGGGGCAAAACAGCTTTGAAAACGCGCAGCAGGCTGAAGCTGCCGCCAAGCAAGCCGTCGCGGAAAAATATGGCGTAAGCACGGAGCATCTCGTGGCTATTGCCAGCCTGATGTAGCGCGGGCTTTCTGCAAAGTTCAATCGGAAAAAGATATACGCCGTTTGTCAAGTTGCGCTGGGTAAGTACTGATTCATAGGTACGTGCAAGAGCCGATAAAATGCGGGAGTGGCTACTGCGCGTTGATTTCTCTGTTTCAATCACGGCGGCGTGCCATTTGCCCCGCGCTTGCCGCGCCGGGCGTCTCCCCATTTCCTCTATTTTTCCCCGTTCGGCGCGTGGACGGGCGGTGAAGAATGGATTAGAAAAAACGCGCCTTTCTATTGGTGGAGTTATTCTACCACGGGCAGCGTTTTTTCTCATAGCGGAGTACTCTTTCTGCTTTATACATGACGAAGCGCCTGATGAACCGCCCGTGCGCGTGACGGACGGCCCACCATCACTTTTTCCGCGCGCAGCGCGGAAAAAGATGAACCCATCAACATAAGAAGTCTGTACCGCCCGGCGAACCAACACATATACTGTCTATATTACGAAAACAATACTACACACAGAATGGCCACTCCCGAAAATGTCATTATCACTCTACAAGTGCAAGTATTTCATCCGGGGTGTTTAGGCAATAATCCGCACCGGCGATTTTGTTGTTTCCGCTCCACCCGGCAAACGCGAACGCGACGCCCGCGTTTTGCGCGCAGCCATAATCGGGCGGCGTATCACCCACGAAGAGTATAGCGGATCTTTGCGCGCCCGTTTGGGCAATGTATTTTTCAATGGGGTCGGCGGCGGGTTTGCCGCGCACCGTGTCATCCAAAGTAACGGAAACGCCAAAATATTGATGCAGGCCAAAAATATCAAAATCAAAGTCGTATTCCTGGCGCGTCCGCGCGGTGATGACACCCATAGGCACGCCGCGCGTTTTCAGTTCGTTTAGCACACCCGGAACGCCGGGAAACAATTCGTTATACTGCGCGGCGTATACGGCGTAATGTTTTTCGATGGCAACCACAAAATCCATCGGGTCACTGTAGCCGTAGACAGGTGCGGCTTCATAGTTTGAAATACCGAACAGGCTGTCTACAATTTGCCCGTCCACCTCTTTGCCGAGCGTTTCCCTTATGGCGGCCTGCGCGGCGAGGCGGGTAGTTTTTTTCGTGTTGAGCAACGTGCCGTCCACATCGAAAAGTATACAGGAAAACATTATAGTGAATATCCTTTCGTTTGCGTGAAAAAAGACCGGCAATAAACCGGTCTTGCTTGTTTTATTGCAAGGGTGATTACTCGGCAGCCTTAGCGTTCAGTTTTTTTGCCAATTGCGCCTTTGTGCGGTTTGCTTTGTTTCTGTGGATAATACCTTTTACAGCGGCTTTATCTACCGCCCCAACGGCCTGCGCAAAAAGAGCCTGTTTGTTGTCGGCATCCCCGGCAACCGCGGCGTCAAACTTCTTGAGCTCTGTTTTGAGTGCGGACTTAACGACCTTGTTGCGCATTGTTTTTGTCGCGATCACTTTGACGCGTTTTTTCGCGGATTTGATATTCGGCAATTCATTCACCCTCGTCTTTCTTATTTATCAAAAATTCAACAAGCTGTATTTTATCACACCTGATACGCGATTGCAAGATATTTATGCTGTCATATACAGGCGCGGTTGTATCTTTTTTTTCCATTTGATATAATAATACGTATGCGAATTGGAGGCAGGAAATGACAGACAATAAATTGGGGCTCGACGTGGGCTCTACTACGATAAAACTAGTAATTACAGACGGGGCCGACAATATACTGTTCAGCCGTTACCGGCGGCATTTTTCCGATGTGCGCGGCGAGCTTTTGAACCTGTTCAAGGAAGCGGCGGCCGAATGCGGCGGTTTGCGTGTGCGCGCGGCGATCACCGGCTCGGGCGGGCTTACGGTGGCAAAACTCATCGATATGCCTTTTGTGCAGGAAGTTGTTTCGGGCGCGAAAGCGGCGCGGTATTATATGCCGCAGGCGGACGTGGCGCTTGAGCTTGGCGGGGAAGACGCTAAAATCACCTACATGAAGCCGTCGCTCGAGCAGCGTATGAACGGCACATGTGCGGGCGGTACGGGCGCGTTTATCGACCAGATGGCGACGCTGCTAAACACCGACCCATCCGGCTTAAACGAACTGGCAAAAAAGTATAAAACGGTGTATCCCATCGCAGCGCGCTGCGGCGTGTTCGCTAAGACAGATGTGCAGCCGCTTTTGAACGAGGGCGCGGCGCGAGAGGATATCGCTGTGTCTATTCTGCAAGCGGTGGTGAACCAGACGATCGCCGGGCTTGCGTGCGGCCGGCCCATCCGGGGAAACGTCGCGTTTTTGGGCGGTCCGCTGCATTACTTGACCGAGCTTCGGAGCCGGTTTATCGAAACATTGGGGCTGACAGGCGGGCAGGTCATCCATCCGGAAAATTCCCACCTCTTTGTGGCGCTGGGCGCGGCGCTGATGGCGGAGGGCGAGCCGTTTTTTGTGCGCGAGCTTAAAGCGAGACTGCTGAAAGCCCATAGAGGCGAATACGAGACGCGCAGGCTCAGCCCGCTGTTTTCCACACAGGAAGAATATGGCGCGTTTGCCGCACGGCACGGCAAACAGCATGTGGAATATAAACCGATAGAGGCGCACAGCGGGGCGTGTTATCTCGGTATGGACGCGGGCAGCACGACGATCAAGGCGGCGCTCATTGACGGCGACTGCAACCTGCTGTACCGCTACTATCATTCCAACGAAGGCAGCCCGCTTGCCGCCGCCGTCGATATTTTGCGGGATATTTATGGCAAACTGGGGAGCGGCGCGTATATTGCGGGGACGTGCGTGACAGGCTACGGCGAAGCCATCATAAAGGAAGCGCTAAAGCTCGATCGCGGCGAGATCGAGACGATGGCGCATTTCAAAGCGGCACGTTTTTTCAACAAGGATGTAGATTTCATAATCGATATCGGCGGGCAGGACATGAAGTGCCTGCGCATCAAGGATGGCGTGGTGGATGGCATTATGCTGAACGAGGCTTGTTCATCCGGCTGCGGCAGCTTTCTTGAGACGTTTGCGCATTCGCTCAGCCTGCCCATACAGGATTTCGCAAAAGAAGCGCTGCTTGCGCAAAGCCCGGTTGACCTTGGCACGCGCTGCACGGTGTTTATGAACAGCCGCGTCAAGCAGGCGCAGAAAGAGGGCGCGAGCCTGGGGGATATTTCCGCCGGACTGTCGTATTCCGTGGTAAAAAACGCGCTTTACAAGGTCATCAAGGTAAAGAACCCGGAGGAACTCGGGAAAAATATCGTGGTGCAGGGCGGAACGTTCAAAAACGACGCGATACTGCGCGCGTTTGAAATGGAATTGGGGCGGGAAGTAACCCGCCCGGATATCGCCGAGCTGATGGGCGCTTTCGGCGCGGCGCTGCTGGCGCGGCAGGAAATGCGGGAAGGGAAAGAATCTTCCGTGCTTTCGGCGCAAGAGCTTGCGGCGTTTCGTTATAAGGGAACGAATGTGCGCTGCGGCAAGTGCGAGAACCGGTGTATGCTCACCGTCACCACTTTTGAGGATGGCCGGAAATTCATTTCGGGCAACCGCTGTGAAAAAGGCGCGGGCAAGGCGGAGCAAAGCGATATTCCCAACCTGTACGATTACAAATACAAACGAGTGTTCGATTACACGCCGCTTGCGCCGCAAGAAGCGCCGTTGGGGGAGATCGGCATACCGCGCGCGCTCAATATTTATGAAAACTATCCGTTCTGGTTTACCATGCTCACGAAGCTGGGCTTCAGGGTGGTGCTTTCCGACCAGTCCTCGCACGCGCTGTTTGAGCGGGGGATGGAGAGTATTTCATCCGACACGGTGTGTTACCCGGCAAAGCTGGTGCACGGGCATATTGAAAACCTCGCGAAAAAGGGCATAAAGCGGATATTCTACCCGTGCGTGCCGTTTGAGCAAAAGGAATACGAGCATTCCAACAACCACTACAACTGCCCCATCGTCACCTCGTACCCGGAAGTGGTCAAAAACAACATGGAAGTTTTTGCCGACAAGGGGATCGAATTCATTAATTTCTTTGTAGCGCTCGACGAGCGGGAATTCATGCCCGAAAAAGTCTGGAAGGAATTCGGGCGTTTTGGCGTCTCGCGCGAGCTGGCAAAAGAAGCGGCGGAGGCCGCCTATGCCGAACGCGAACGCTTCAAGGCGGATATGGAGAAAAAAGGCGGGGAAACGCTCGCGTGGCTGGAGCGGACAGGCAATACGGGCATTGTGCTCGCGGGCAGGCCGTATCACATCGACCCGGAAATCAACCACGGCATCCCCGCGCTGATCACAAGCTATGGCCTTGCCGTGCTGACGGAGGACAGCGTGGCGCACATGGGCAAGCTTGCGCGGCCCATCCGCGTGATGGACCAATGGGCGTACCACACGCGGCTGTATGAGAGCGCGGCGCTTGTGGCGCAAAAGGATTACCTGCAAATGGTGCAGCTTAATTCGTTCGGCTGCGGGCTGGACGCCATCACATCTGACCAGGTGGCGGAGATCATTGGCGCGGCGGGCAAAATATATACGCTGCTCAAGATAGATGAGATCAGCCATTTGGGGGCGGCGAAGATCCGGCTGCGTTCGCTGATCGCGGCTTTAGCCGAGAAGGCGGATAAAGCGCCCCAAAAGAAGGGGGACGCTACCTATAAACGCCGTATTTTCACAAAGGAGATGCGCGAGAAGGGGACGATTGTGTGCCCGCAGATGGCGCCGCTCCAGTTCCAATTTCTAAAGCAGGCGTTCGACCCGACAGGGTACAACTTCACCGTTTTGACCGAAGTGACAAAAGAGGATATCGACGTGGGGTTGAAATATGTGAACAACGACGCGTGTTTTCCCACGATCATTGTGGTTGGGCAGCTTGTGAACGCGTTCATGAGAGGTAAGCTCGACCCGGATAATACGGTGATTATGCTGACGCAGACAGGCGGCGGCTGCCGCGCGTCCAATTATCTCGCGTTTTTGCGAAAGGCGCTACGGGAAGCTGGTTATCCGCAGGTGGTGGTGGCCTCCATCAATTTCTCCGGCCTGGAAAAAAGCCCGGGGCTGAAGTTTACGGCGGGGCTGGCGCTACGCCTGCTCATAGGCATTTCGCTGGGCGATTTACTGCAAAAGGTGCTGCTTGCCACGCGGCCCTACGAAAAAAACAAAGGCGAGACGAACGCGCTGTTTGAAAAATGGGTGAAGAAAATACAAGACCTCACGTATCATTCCCGCTATTTCGGCTACCGCAGGGCGGCGAAACAGATGGTGAAGGAATTTGAGGCGGTGGNNGCGCACGGGCGAGGTAAAACCCAGGGTTGGCCTTGTGGGCGAGATACTCGTGAAGTACCACCCGGACGCGAACAACCACGCGATCGAGGTGATCGAGCGCGAGGGCGGCGAATGCAGGATGCCCGCGCTGATGGAGTTTTTCACCTATAGCCTGTACAGCACGAAGTTTAAGCACGAGGAAATGGGTAAGAGTAAGCTGGTTTATAAAGCCAGCATGTTCGGTATCCGCCTGGTGAACTGGTTCAGAAAGCCCATTCAGCGGGCGCTTAAAAAGAGCAAGTATTTCACGCCGTATACATTCATCGAGGAGCTAGGGGAGATGGCTTCCAAAATGGTATCGTGCGGCAATTGCACGGGCGAGGGCTGGTTTCTTACCGCGGAGATGCTCAACCTGATCGAGGAGGGCGCGCCCAATATCATTTGTGTGCAGCCGTTTGCCTGCCTGCCCAATCATGTGGTGGGCAAGGGGATGATCCGCGCTATCAGGAACGAGTATCCGCAGGCGAATATTGTGCCGGTGGATTACGACCCGGGCGCAAGCGAGGTGAACCAGCTAAACCGAATTAAGCTGATGATCTACGCGGCGTTTGAGAACCTGAAACTCGACGAAAAGCCGGGCAGCCCGCAGGGCGGAAACGCACAGGCGGAAACGGACGCGAAGGATGCGGCGGTGTAGATATTGCTTCGCTGGGCGTTTATGTTGATGGGTTCATCCTTTCCCGCGCGCCGATAGGGGAAAAAAGATGTCTGGCGCACAGGCGTATAGCGCACTAAGATAACTGCTGATTAAAGAGGGTTCGCATCTTCGGTGTCTAGGAAAACGGGATTTGAACCCGCCCCTGCGCTACTGATGAAATGAAAGCACTTTCCACTGCGGGTAGTTATGACGCTGCCGCTGGGCGTCAAGGGGGGCAGGGGGATTCGGAATTTCCACCCTTCGCCCCCCTTCACAATCCCCCTCTACCCCTTAAAGCCGACTAAG
>DOMW01000212.1:0-456 GCA_003510345.1 Clostridiales bacterium
GGCGCAGCAGGCGTTTAGGGCCGAGGCGAAAAGCGCGGCGGATGCGGCGGCGCAAAAAGCCGGGACGGGGCAGCAGGCGTTTGCCGCGGAAACAGGGCGGCTTTGTGAAGAGCTGGAGAGCTCGCTCGAAGCGAAGAAGGAAAAAGCGGTGGCGGCCGTAATGAATTTGATTGCGCAGCAATAGGCGGGGAGGACGGTCCTTTGGCACTTGTCAAAACGAAAAAAATCTTCATTTACGGCTTGAATACGGAACGGAAGTCTGTTCTGGAAGATTTGCACAAAAAGGAAATACTGGAAATCGTCCATATGGACGCGGGTGAAAGCGAGATCAAGCGGATGGAAACGATGCAGCAGGTTTCCCAGTTTGACCGTTTCATCAATTCCACACAGGACGCCCTTGCGGTTCTGGATCAATACGCACCAGAGAAGACGGGGCTTTTTTCCAGCCGCCGGGTG
>DOMW01000212.1:486-9868 GCA_003510345.1 Clostridiales bacterium
ATCATCCGGCTTTCCGAAAAACTACACGAAAACGCGGAAAACACGCGGCGGGCCGACGCGAAGCAGATTGCGCTGGCGCCGTATTTGAAGCTGGATGTACCGATGCAGGCGGTCGAAACAAAATATACAAAGATACAGTCCGGCATACTGGCCGGGCACTGGACGGAGCGGGAGATCGAAACGGTTCTCGCGGATCAGGGGATTGACCGCGTACATTTTGAGATTCTGGAGACGCAAAAAGAATATACAAGCGCTTGGTTTATGTACGCGAAAGACATACAGAAAGAGATGTTCGCGGCATTCCAGAGCATGGGGCTCGCGGAACCGGCGTTCAGCCTCTCCCATCACATCCCATCCAAAAAAGTGGAAGTGCTGGAGCAGGCGAAAAAAGACCTCGCGAAGCAGGCGGCGCAGATAAAAAAAGAAATCGCGGGTTATGGCGACGCGCGCAGGGAGATCGAGCTTCTGCATGACCATCTTGTGATGCGCAGGGAAAAATATGACGTGCTCGCGCGCGTGGGCCTTACCGAGAGTACGTTTGTGATGGAAGGGTATGTGCTCGCGCCGCAGGCGGAAAAAGTTAAAGATGCGCTTGAAGGGCAATACAACGTGTATGTGGAGCTTGCCGAGCCGCAGCCGGAAGAGGACGCGCCGGTCGCGTTCAAAAACAATGGGTTTGTCGCCCCGGTGGAGGGGATCACGCAGACATACAGTATGCCCGGGCGTACGGATGTGGACCCCAACCCCATTATGGCGTTTTTCTATTATTTCTTCTTTGGCATGATGTTTTCGGACGCGGGTTATGGCCTGCTGATGGCGGTTGGTTGTTTGATACTGGGCTACGGTAAGGTGCTGGAGCCTGCAAAACGCGCCCCGTTCAGAATGTTCTTCTTCTGCGGGCTTTCCACCATATTCTGGGGCTTTATGTACGGCGGCTTCTTTGGGGACGCCACGCACACCATATCCTCCACGTTCTTTGGCGGGAATACGGTGCTTCAGCCGCTTTGGATGGATCCGACGAGGGAACCGCTGATGCTGCTCGTTTTCTCCGTCATGTTGGGGCTGATCCACTTGCTGATAGGCATTGGCATAAAAGTATACACGCTGCTGCGCGATAAGCACGTGCTCGAGGCGATTGCCGATAACCTGATCTGGATGGTTATATTAGGGTTCATACTTTTGCTTGCGACGGGCATGTTCCTTTCGACCGGCGGAACCGCCGTGCCGACTGCCGTAAACACCATTGGCCTGTACGGGCTGATTGGCGGGCTCGTTCTGCTGGTGGTTTTGAAAACTATAGCCGGAATCAAAGTCCAGAAGAAAAAGGCTTTTGCGGCGGTCTTTGGCGGCATACTCAGCATATACGACGTCACCGGGTATATCGGCGATATGCTGTCGTATTCGCGGCTGCTCGCGCTGGGCCTTGCCACGGGCGTTATCGCGAATGTAATCAATATGATGGGCGCTATGTTCTCGGGCGCGCCGGGAATAGGCCCGGTTCTGTTCGGTGTAATATTTGTGCTGGGGCACATTGTAAACTTTGCCATCAATGCCCTCGGGGCATATGTGCACACCATGCGCTTGCAGTATGTGGAATATTACAGTAAGTTTTATGAAGGCGGCGGGGAATTGTTCCGGCCTTTCAAAATGGATACAAAATATTATAAATTCGCTGACGAAAAGTAGAAAGAGAGAGGTAGCAAAGTTATGGATTTAGGTATGTGTTTGGCATTGGGCGGCGTAGGTATTGCGATCGGGCTTTCCGGCGCGGGTTCTTCTATCGGGGTTGGCTTGGCCAGCCAGGCGAGCGCGGGCGTTCTTACGGCTGACCCGAGTAAATTCGGCAGGCTGCTCGTGATGATGATCCTTCCGGGAACACAGGGCCTGTATGGGCTGATCGTGGGCATCATGGTGCTGATGAACATTGGCGTGCTGGGCGGGAGCGCCCCGGATGTATCGCAGGGCGCGGCGTATCTTGCGGGCTGTATCCCCATGGCGATCGGCGGCCTCGTTTCGGCGATCCACCAGGGCAAAGTGTGCGCCGCCGGCGTAAACATCATTGCCAAGCGCCCGGAAGAAAGCTCTAAGGCGATCGTTGCGGCTTCTCTTGTGGAGTTGTACGCGCTGCTGGCGTTCATTGCGTCGTTCCTTATCGTTATCAACATCTGATCGGAGGAAATTATGAGCGGTTTGGACAATATTGCCGGGCAGATCAGGCAGGACGCGCAGCAAAAGGCGGACGGGATATTGGCGCAGGCAAACGCGGATGCGCAGAAAATCGCGGACGCCGCCGCGGCGGAACTGGCTGAGTATAAAAAGCAATACGCGCGGCAGATGGAGCTGGATGCGGCGCAGATTGCCGGGCGTTTTGAATCGGAAAACAGACAGCAAAGGAAGCAGGCCCTCTTACAGGTGCGCGCCAAAGTGATTGGCGAAGTGGTGGAGGAGGCGAAGCAAAAACTGGTGTCTCTTCCGTCCGAAGCGTATTTTGACTTGATGAAAAATATCTGTGTCAAAAACGCGCAGCCGGGGGAGGGAAAGTTGTATTTTTCCAGCGTGGACAGCGGCAGGCTGCCGGATGATTTTGTGGACAAATGCAACGCGGAACTTAAAAATGGATCCATTACGCTGGCCGGCAGCACAGACGGCATTCAGCATGGTTTTTTGATCGTGTACGGCAAGGTGGAACAGAATTGTTCCATCGACAGTATATTTGATTCGCAGAAAAACCGGATCTGGGATACAGTGAACGAATGCCTGGCAGAGTAAGCCCGAGGGAGTGATTTTTTGAAAGATACGGATTTCACCTATGCTGTCGCATATATGCGGACAATGGAAAACAGCATGCTGGGGCAGGGCGATATCGACGCGCTGCTCAATTTTTCCAGCGTGGAGGACGCCGCGAAGTACCTGATGGACAGAAGCTACGGCAGCGGCGATAAGTTTGAAGTGGACGGCAAAAAGGATATAGACAACCTTTTAAGGTCTGAACTGGAAAAAACATGGCGCGAGGTGCGCGAGATATGTCCAAAGGGCGCGCCCATCGACGTGTTGCTGTACCAGAATGATTTCCAGAACCTGAAGACGATCTTAAAAGCGGTGTTTGGGAATACCGGGTGGGAGCAGCTTATGCTTGAGCCTTCCACGGTGGAGCCGCGTGAGATGTATCTTGCGGTGTCGGAGAATAAATTTGACGACCTGCCCGCGCTTGTGCGCCGGCCGGCGAGCGAAGCTTACGAGGTGCTTGCTAAGCTGGGCGACGGGCAAAAGGCGGAGATCGTCATTGATAACGCGTGTTTTTCGGCGATGAACACTATCGCGGAGAAAGAAAAAAACGCGTTTTTGCGCGATTGGGTGAACCTTTGGGCGGTGCTTGCCAACCTGAAAATGATGCTGCGGGCCGCGCACGCTGAAAAAGACCGGGCGTTTATCGAGAGCGCGATGCTGCCCATGCGTGGGCCGGACCCGGCGCCCATGGCGGAAGCGGCGGCAGGCGGTGTTTCTTCGGTGCTGGACTGGATGAACAACAATGGGTACAACGACGCGGCGGACGCGGCGCAAAGGTCTACCAGCGAATTTGAAAAATGGTGCGACAACAAATTGATGGAATTGATCCAATCCGTGAAAAACAACACATTCGGTTTCGAGCCGCTTTTGGCGTTTTTGTATGGAAAAAGGGCGGAGATACAGGGCGTGCGCATTGTGCTTTACGGGCTGCTGAATCAAATTCCAAAGGCGACGATAAAGGAAAGGCTGCGTGACATGTATGTATAGGATCGGTGTGATAGGCGATTACGACAGCATTTGCGGTTTTTCCGCGCTCGGGATGGATATTTTCCCGGCGGATGACGCGGAGCAGGCGAAAAAGAAGCTGCGGGAGCTGGATAACGATGAATACGGTATCGTTTATGTGACGGAGCCGTTGATCATGAAAATGCCGGAAGAGTATGAACGCTTCAAGAGCAAGACCATACCGGCGGTCATTGCCATTCCCTCCACGCAGGGGTCGGGCGGTTTCGCACTTGAGGCCATAAGGAATTATGTGAAGCAGGCGGTTGGGTCTGATATTATTTTTGGCGACAAGTAAGTAAGGTTTAGATAGGAGAACGAATATGAGTAAAAGCGCAGGGTTCATTAAAAAAGTTTCCGGCCCGCTGGTCATTGCGACAGGCATGAGAGACGCGGACATGTTCGACGTGGTGCGCGTGAGCAAGGAAGGCCTTGTGGGCGAGATCATCGAGATGCACGAGGACGAAGCTTCCGTGCAGGTATATGAGGAGACATCCGGGTTGGGGCCGGGGGAAGAGGTGGTGACCACGGGGAACCCGCTTTCCGTGGAGCTGGGCCCCGGGCTTATAGGCAGTATTTACGACGGCATACAGCGGCCGCTCGACCTGATCAAAAAAATGACGGGAACCAATTTGCAGCGTGGTATCGATATACCCGCGCTTAACCGTGATAAAAAATGGAAATTTGAACCTGCGATGCAAGCGGGCGATGCCGTGATAGAGGGCGATGTTCTGGGAACCGTGCAGGAATCTGATGTGGTCGTCCATAAAGTGCTGGCGCCGCCGGGAACGCAGGGCGAGCTTACCGCGCTTTCGGCGGGGGAATTTACTGTGCTGGATGTGATCGGCAAAGTGAAGGGCGCGGACGGCAATGAAACCGAGCTGACCATGCTGCAACGCTGGCCGGTGCGCCGGGGCAGGCCGTACAAAAAGAAGCTGCCGCCCACCGAGCCGCTTATCACAGGGCAGCGCGTTGTAGACACGCTTTTTCCCATCGCGATGGGTGGCGTGGCCGCCGTGCCCGGGCCGTTTGGCAGCGGGAAAACAGTGGTGCAGCACCAGTTCGCCAAATGGATGAACGCGGAGATCATCGTGTATATCGGCTGCGGCGAGCGCGGCAATGAGATGACGGACGTGCTGAACGAGTTTCCCGAGATCAAAGACCCTAAAACGGGCAAAACTTTGATGGAACGGACGGTTCTTATCGCAAACACATCGGATATGCCTGTGGCGGCGCGTGAAGCGTCCGTCTATACGGGCGTGACGATCGCGGAATACTTCAGGGATATGGGCTACAGCGTGGCCCTTCTGGCGGACTCGACATCCCGCTGGGCGGAGGCGTTGCGCGAAATGTCCGGCCGGTTGGAAGAAATGCCCGGTGAGGAAGGCTACCCGGCGTATCTCGGTTCGCGCCTCGCGAGCTTTTACGAGCGCGCGGGCGTGGTGGAGACGCTGGGCAAAGAGAGCAGGCAGGGCGCGCTTTCCATCATCGGCGCGGTGTCGCCGCCCGGCGGCGACATTTCAGAGCCTGTTTCGCAGGCGACGCTTAGGATCGTGAAGGTGTTCTGGGGGCTTGATTCTGGCCTTGCTTACAGAAGGCATTTCCCGGCGATCAACTGGCTTACCAGTTATTCACTGTACCTCGATACGCTGGAAGGCTGGCTCAACGACAACGTTTCCGCTGACTGGGGGCAGCTTCGCCAGCGCGTGATGCGGCTGTTGCAGGAAGAAGCGGAGCTGGATGAAATCGTGAAACTGGTAGGTATGGACGCGCTTTCGGCGGCCGACCGGCTGAAGCTGGAGGTGGCGCGCTCGATCCGCGAGGACTACCTGCACCAGGACGCGTTCCATGAAGTCGATACGTATTCATCGCTTGTAAAGCAGCACTACATGCTGCGGCTGATACTGGCATATTACGACCTTGGCGCAAAGGCGCTCGAGCGCGGGGCGGATATAGACGAGCTTTCCTCGCTTGCCGTGCGCGAGCGCATCGGGCGTATTAAATATGTGCAGGAAAACGATGTGCCCGGTGAATACGACAGCATTTACGCGGAGACAGAACAGGCGGCGGCCGGGCTTAGAACTGAGGAGGATGTATAAATGCCTAGAGAATATCGTACTATACAAGAAGTGGCCGGCCCGCTGGTCCTTGTGACGGATGTTGCCGGCGTGACATACAACGAGCTTGGTGAGATAGAGCTTGCAAGCGGGGAGATACGCCGCTGCCGTGTGCTCGAGATAGACGGCTCGAACGCGCTGGTGCAGCTTTTTGAAAACAGCGCGGGCATCAACCTTGAAAACAGCAAGGTGCGTTTTCTGGGGCACGGCATAGAGCTGGGCGTTTCGGAAGATATGCTGGGGCGCGTGTTCGACGGCATGGGGCACCCGATAGACGGCGGCGTGGATATCATACCCGAAAAGCGGATGGATATTAACGGCCTGCCCATGAACCCCACGGCGCGCGTGTATCCCGAGGAGTTTATACAGACGGGCGTTTCCGCGATAGACGGCCTGAATACGCTGGTGCGCGGCCAAAAACTGCCTATCTTTTCGGGTAGCGGCCTGCCGCATTCCAACCTCGCCGCGCAGATTGCCAGGCAGGCAAAAGTTTTGAACTCGGATGAAAATTTCGCCGTGGTGTTCGCGGCGCTCGGTATCACATTCGAGGAATCTAACTTCTTTGTGGAAGACTTTACAAGAACGGGCGCGATGGAGCGCACGGTGCTGTTCATAAACCTTGCGAACGACCCTGCCATCGAGCGTATTTCCACGCCGCGTATGGCGCTTACGGCCGCCGAGTATCTCGCGTTTGAAAAAGAGATGCACGTGCTCGTGATCATGACGGACATTACAAACTACGCGGATGCGTTGCGTGAAGTTTCGGCGGCGCGCAAGGAAGTGCCCGGACGCCGCGGTTACCCGGGCTACCTCTATACAGACCTCGCGACGATGTATGAACGCGCGGGCAGGTTGGAGGGCCACGCGGGCAGTATTACGATGATGCCCATATTGACCATGCCGGAGGACGACAAAACGCACCCCATCCCCGACCTTACGGGGTATATCACCGAAGGGCAGATTATACTTTCGAGGGAGCTGTACCGCAAAAACATACAGCCGCCCATCGATGTGCTGCCGTCGCTTTCCCGCCTAAAGGACAAGGGCATAGGCGAGGGCAAAACGCGCGCCGACCACGCCAACACGATGAACCAGCTTTTCTCGGCGTATGCGCGCGGCAAAGAAGCGAAGGAACTGATGGTCATATTGGGTGAGGACGCGCTCACGGAGATAGATAAGCTGTACGCGAAATTCGCGGATGAATTTGAGGCGCGCTATGTGTCGCAGGGGTACGCGGCGAACAGGAGCATTGAGGAAACGATCGAGCTTGGCTGGGAGCTGCTGCGCATACTGCCGCGGTCTGAGTTAAAACGTATCAAGAGCGAATTTTTGGACGCGTATTACGGCGAAAAGGATTGAGGTGAGCTGCCTTGGCACAAATGAGGGTTAACCCGACGCGCATGGAGCTGACAAGGCTCAAAAAAGCGCTGCAAGTCGCGAGAAAAGGGCATAAACTTTTAAAGGATAAGCGGGACGAGCTGATGCGCCAGTTCCTTGAGATTGTCCGCGAGGCGAAAGACCTGCGTGAATCGGTGGAAGATCGGCTGGCGGAAGCGAACCGCAGCTTTACCGTCGCCAATTCCGTCATGCAGAGCGAGGTTCTCACTTCCGCTCTTATGATGCCCAAGCAGGATGTGGAGCTTTCGATCGGCAAAAAGAACATCATGAGCGTGAACGTGCCGCAATATGAGATAACGTACAAGACAAAGAACAAGGACGATCTCTATTCTTACGGGTATGCGTTTACAAGCGGCGACCTCGACGACGCTATTTCCAAATTATATGAGGTGCTGCCCGCCCAACTGCGGCTTGCGGAACTGGAAAAATCCATACAGCTCATCGCTTCGGAGATCGAAAAAACCAGAAGGCGCGTGAACGCGCTCGAGCATGTGATGATACCCGATTACCAGGACACGATACAGTACATCACGATGAAACTGGACGAAAATGAAAGAAGCAACCTTTCCCGGCTGATGAAAGTGAAGGATATGATGCTGGAGGAAAAGAGAAAAAAAGACAGCCGCTAATAAGCAACAAACTGCCGGGGCGCATACAGTTTGCGCCCTTTTTGTTTATATAAATATGCAAAGCAACTAAACTTAATTTCGCTCGGTTATTGCTGAACAGCTTGGCCTGCTTCCGGCAGGGCATGACGCGGCCGTTTTTTAACCATTTCCACAGCGCTTGTGAGCGCCACCGTGATCTCCGCCAGCATTTGGGTCGTCGTAGTCTGCATCCGGCCGAACACATCGCCGCTTGTGGACACAACATATTTAGGGGGAAGCTTGTTGAGCGCAAACGCGAGCACATCCGCGCGGCACATGTCGCATTTGCACATGTCTACCTGCGCTAAAAAAATGTCCAGTTTAGCTTCCACAATCTCTTCCATGATATTCGTAACGTGCAGCTGGTCTGCCTCGTTCATAGATGTTACCGCCTTTCGGTTTCAGGGTTCTTTAGCGGCCTTCCTGCATCGGCCGTCTGCTGTTTGCTTTATTTATCTAGGTTGTAAGCCCGCTCCAGATGGTATTGACGGAATCCAGGCATTCAAAATATTTTTCTGTTATGATGTCGGTGGGCATACCGAGTATTTCCGCGCAATCGTTTATTTCGGGCCAGTCACCGCGCTCATAGGCGAGCACCATCTTGTAAAGCGTGCCGCAACGGCCTTCCTGCGTCAAAAGCGCGGTCTTGATATCTTCGGAAATAGAGAGCTTGGAGAGCGCGTCTTCCATGCTGACCCCGAGGATATAGTCCATCGTTGAGAACATGCCCAATAGATAGGCTTCGGATTTTACGATGGGCATATCCTGCGCGTAGCTATAAAGCTCGCTGCAAAACTGGCCGCGCATAAAGGACATTTTGATAAATTCTTCCGGCGCGTTTTCATCGGTACGGAAACTCAGCAGGTAGATCCACTGGCGAAGCTGGTTCACGCCCAAAACAACCATAGCCTGGTGGACGGATTGTATTTTATTGCGGAACCCGAAGAACGCGGAATTGACCAGCTTCAACAGGGCATAGGTCAATGTTACGTCACGGGAAAGCAGTTCCTCGATTTGGTCGAGATCCGGCTCTTTGGCGGTGACGGCAGCCATGAGCTGGAAGAAGTTTCCTTTCAGGTGATCGACATTCGTGACTTTCTCAGGCACCATGGTGCCGATATATTGCCCTTGCATGTAATCGGCATTGAGCTTTTTCGCGTACAGGAAAGCTTCCCGGTCATCCACATTGAAGCCCAGCATTTTGATACCCAGTTCGGAAGCAATAGAGGCGACGGATTCGGAAGAAGTGGAGGGGATGCTCATATTCAACTTGATGATATCCACATCGTCCAGCATGGCGATATAGCGCGGGTTGAACTGGAATTCCATCAGTGCGATCCCATAACCCTTTTTCTTATATTGCTTGATGATGTCAAGCGCTTCCGTATTGAGCAGCACCTCGTAATCAAGCTGTATCACCAACTGACTCGG
>DOMW01000212.1:9891-11950 GCA_003510345.1 Clostridiales bacterium
CATTTTCCTTCAAAAAAATCGGTATCCGACAGGCGGGGCAATATACTTTCTATCGTACTTGCCGCGATGGTGTCGTCAGATTCATTTGAAATGATATTTGGGTTTTCCCTGTATAATATCTCATGCGCAAAGAGATTGTTCTCCCTGTCGTGAATCGGTTGTTTTACAATATACGTCTGCATTGCGCCATCCTTTCTTCAAACAGTATGGTGAACAATAAAGGGGTTCGGATTCGGGTATCCGGCTTTGGCTGGCCGAAAGCAGGAAAACTATATCGCAAAAACCCGGGAATCCCCTCCTTTATCATTATAAAAGAAAAGTTGTGAAAAGTAAAAGGAATTTGTATGACTTTACAATATTTTTAACTGCGGGGTAAACCTTGCCGGGATTATGACGATGATACATAGAAGAATAGGTGCAAATAGGCGTAAAGTGGTATAAAAAAACTGTACCGAACGAAAACAAGGTAAAAGGTTTTGGCGGGAAAACTTGATTCTTCAAAGAAAAACGATTATAATCTAATTATATAGTTTATCGATATTGCACACCATGATGCCTTTGCTACGGGACGCAAGTTTTTTTTTGCCGTTGTAGGCTAGTTACAAGTGACATGATTCGGTTAGAAACAGCAGGCAGGGAGAAAAACAAGGATGTTATTCATTCCGATCAGCCAATTGAAACCAGACATGAAGCTGGCAAATGACGTGCTTGTGTTTGAGCGAGCCAATGTTAATTTACTCAAAAAAGGAATGAAGCTTTCGCAGGCGTTTATTGACAGGCTGTACCGCTTTGGCGTTGCGGGCGTTTATGTAAGAGACGACCTCACCGGCGACGTGATGCCCAGCCAACCCCTGATGAACGAGCGCATGAAGGCAAGCACTTTAAATGACCTGGAATGGGTGTTTAAGCATTCCACAGGCGAAAATACGCCCGAGGCAAATGAAAAATATATCCAAAGCATGGACGACACCGTGGTCAAACTGGTCAACCTTGTGAAGGATAACCAATCCCAGCATGTTAATATAAACGACCTCAAGGCATACGACGAATACACATACCACCATTCGCTCAGTGTGGCGGTGCTCTCGCTCAGTATTGGCCTTAAGCTCGGCCTAAGCCAGGACGAGATGCACAAGCTTGGGTTTTCGGCGATTTTGCATGACATCGGCAAAATGGAAATACCGATCGAGATCATAAACAAGCCGTCTAAATTGACTGCCGAAGAATTTGAGATCGTAAAAAAGCATCCGGTTTTCGGCGGGGAATACCTGAAAAACAATAATGTGAATGACCAGGAAATATTCGACGCCGTGGTGGGGCATCACGAGATGGTGGACGGTATGGGTTACCCGGAGCACCGGACGGAGAGCGAGATATCGTATTTCAGTAAGATCATTTCCGTGGCGGATGTGTATGACGCGCTCACGTCGCACCGCCCGTACCGCGACCCTATGCTGCCTTCACAAGTCGCGGAATATGTCATGGGCAACTGCGGCGCGGCGTTTGATATCGATGTCGTCAGGGCGTTTTTGAAAAAGATCGAGTTTTTCCCCGTCGGGTCGTTTGTCGAATTTCACGATGGCAGGAAGGCGGTCGTCATTGGCAATGAAAACCCGCTGCACCCTGTGGTGCGCCTGCTGGAGCCGCCGTTTGCCACGCTTGACCTGTTTAACGACCGTGATACGTACAATACGGTGATCACGAAGCTTTTTGAGGAATTCCCCGTGGCGGATATGCTCGCGTCGTCGTGACGGCGGGTGTGTTTTGTTGAGACAGACCGGATTTAAACTCACCCCTGCGCTGTTGATGAAATGGAAACATTTTCCACAGTGGATTGTTATGACGCTGCCGCTGGGCGTCAAGGGGGGCAGGGGGGATTCGGAATTTTCATCATTGCGGAGACCGGCTCCCCTACCCAATTCCGTCATTGCGGGCTTGACCCGCAATCTTTTAACTGGCTGGATTTAAGCAAGGATTGCGGGTCAAGCCCGCGATGACGTGGCAGCAGCACAGTATAAGCACTATTCGTGCCCTTGAAGGAGTTTTTAGAACCGCAGGT
>DOMW01000212.1:11961-16512 GCA_003510345.1 Clostridiales bacterium
CGGCGTTTGCCCTCGTCTCATACCCCAGGGCACCTTCTCTTGCCCCTGTGGGGCAATTCACCTTGTACTCAGCGGGTGCTGCACTCGCTGCATCGCCCATCGGGGCGCGCTCGTTTCGCACCCCCCATAGGAATACCTAAAAGCAAGCGCAAGAGCTTTGTACAACAAAACGGGTTCGTATTTGGGTCGACTTTCTTATCACAATTCGCTGAAATGTCCCTTATACGTTTATGGCTTTTTTTTTTTGCTTTTTTGTATTATAATATGTTCTTGACTAGGTAGAACACAGGAGCGACATACATGAAGAAAATGATGCTGGGAAACGAGGCGTTTGCGCAGGGCGCGTATGAAGCGGGGGTGGACGTGGTATCGTCTTACCCGGGAACACCGAGCACGGAGATTACGGAATATATTGTGGGGTACGACGAAGTATACGCGGAATGGGCGCCCAACGAGAAAGTCGCCATGGAGGTAGCGGCGGGCGCAAGCTTCGGCGGGGCGCGCGCCCTTTGCTGCATGAAGCATGTAGGCGTGAACGTGGCGGCGGACCCGCTCTTTACCGCTTCTTATACGGGCGTGAATGGCGGGCTGGTATTGATTGTGGCGGACGACCCGGGGATGCACTCCAGCCAGAACGAACAGGATTCGCGGTTTTACGCGCGCAGCGCGCACCTGCCCATGCTGGAGCCTTCGGACAGCGCGGACGCGCACGCCATGATGCGCCATGCGTATGCGCTGAGTGAAAAATTCGATACGCCGGTACTGGTGCGTTCCGCCACGAGGATATCGCATTCGCGCGGTATTGTGGAGACGGGGGAACGGGATACGCATGAGAAAAAACCGTATCAAAAAGATATTGCCAAATATGTGATGATGCCCGGCATGGCAAAAAAGCGGCATGTCGTCGTGGAACAGCGGATGCGCGATTTAGCCGCGTTCGCGGAAACGTTTGCTCTGAACAGGGCGGAATACAACGATACCAAAATCGGTGTGGTCACGAGTGGCATGTGCTATAATTATACAAAAGAAGCGCTGCCGGAAGCGAGCATATTAAAACTGGGCATGGTGTACCCACTGCCCCAAAAACTGATCACGGAGTTTGCTTCCCGCGTGGAGACGCTGTATGTGATCGAGGAACTGGAGCCTTTTTTGCAAAACCAGATCAAAGTGATGGGCATAGAGGCAAAGGGCAAGGAACTTTTCTCGGTGCAGGGGGAATATTCCGCCGTGCTGATAAGGGAGAAAATACTGGGGGAAAAAACGGAAGCGAGGCGTGAGGATGAACTGCCGCAGCGCCCGCCGGTGCTTTGCCCGGGCTGCCCGCACAGGGCGGTCTATTATATGCTGAACAAGCTGAAACTGACCGCGATGGGGGATATCGGCTGCTACACGCTGGGCGCGCTGCCGCCGCTTTCCGCGATCGATACGACGCTGTGCATGGGCGCGTCGCTCGGCATGGCGCACGGTATGGAAAAAGCGCGCGGAAAAGAATTCGCCAAAAAGCTGGTGAGCGTGATAGGCGACAGCACGTTTTTGCATTCGGGCATCACGCCGCTCATAAATATGGTGTATAACGGCGCGACTTCTACGGTGCTGATACTGGATAATTCCACGACGGGCATGACAGGCCACCAGGACCACGCGGCGACGGGCAAGACCGCAAAGGGCGAACCCGCGCCCTCTGTCGATCTGGAAAAACTGGTGTATTCCACCGGCGTGAAGCATGTGGCTATAGTCGATCCGTTTAACTTGAAGGAACTGAAAAGGGTGCTCGTGGAAGAGACGGCGCGCGGGGAGCTTTCGGTGGTTATCACGCGGCGGGCGTGCGCGCTTATAGATAAGGCGGCGCACAAAAAGCCGCTCGCCGTAACGGAATATTGCAAAAACTGCAAGAGTTGCATGAAACTGGGCTGCCCCGCGATCCGGCAGGGGGAAAAAGCGGCCGAAATAGACCCGTCGCTTTGCGTGGGCTGCGGCAATTGCGCGGATGTGTGCCCGTTTGGCGCGATAACGGAAGAAGGGGGCGCCAAATGAAGAGTATATTGATTGCGGGTGTGGGCGGGCAGGGAACGCTGCTCGCAAGTATGGTTTTGGGAAATATCGCTATCAAGCTCGGCTATGACGTGAAGCTTTCCGAAGTGCACGGCATGGCGCAGCGGGGAGGCAGCGTGGTCACTTATGTGCGCATGGGCGACGCGGGGGAAAGGGTTTATTCCCCGATGATAGACGAGGGCGGCGCGGATACGCTTCTCGCGTTTGAGCAGCTTGAGGCGCTGCGGTGGCTGCCCTATGTGAAGCCGGGCGGCAAGGTCTACGTCAACACGCAAAAGACGCTTCCCATGCCGGTCATTACGGGGGCGATGGAGTACCCGGCGGATATCCCGGAGAAGATTGCAAAAGACCACGCCGACGCGGTGTTCATCGACGCGCTCGCGCTGGCAAAAGAAGCGGGCAGCGTAAAGGCTGTGAACACCGTGCTTTTAGGCAGGATGGCGCGGGATATGGACATAGAAACGCGGGTGTGGCTGGATGTGATTGCAGGCGTGGTGAAGCCGCGGTTTGTGGAAATAAACAACAAAGCGTTTATGCTTGGATATGGGGAGGGAAATGAATGAACATGTGGAATGAGACGGCGGAAAGTATGCCGCGGGAGCAACTAAGGGAGCTGCAATCGAAACGGCTGGTGAATCTTGTTTACAAGGCGTACCAGAATGTGCCGTTCTACAGGCGCAAAATGCAGGAGATGGGGCTTTCACCGGAGGATATTCGGAGCATAGACGACATCACGCTGCTGCCGTTCACCACAAAGGACGACCTGCGCGATTCGTACCCTTACGATATGTTTGCCGCGCCGCTCGAGGAGATCATACGCATACACGCGTCCTCCGGCACGACGGGCAAACCGACTGTGGTGGGGTATACGCAAAAGGATATTACGGCGTGGGCGGAATGCGCGGCGCGCTCGCTTGTGATGGCGGGCGGCTCGAGAAGCTCTATCGTGCAGGTGGCTTACGGGTATGGGCTTTTTACGGGCGGCCTCGGCATGCACTACGGCGCGGAAAAGATCGGCGCTTCGGTGATCCCCATTTCGGGCGGCAACACGCAGCGGCAGATCATGGTGATGCGCGACTTCGGCTCCACAATACTTTGCTGCACGCCGTCTTATGTGCTGTATCTCGCCGAGACGATGCGCGAGATGGGTGTTTCACCGTCCGAGCTTAAGATGCAGGCCGGCTGCTTCGGCGCGGAGCCGTGGACGGAGGAAATGCGCAAGCAGATAGAAGACATGATGCAGATAAAGGCGCTCGATATTTACGGGCTGAGCGAGATAAGCGGCCCGGGCGTCTCGTGCGAATGTATGGTGCAAAAGGGGATGCACGTGCAGGAAGATATTTTCTACCCGGAGATCATCGACCCGGACACGCTGAAGCCGCTCGGATACCGGCAAAAGGGCGAGATCGTGTTCACGACGCTCACAAAAGAGGGGATCCCGCTTCTTCGGTACCGCACGCGCGATATTACCGAGCTAAACGACGAGCCGTGCGAATGCGGCAGGACTATGGTGCGTATGTCGCGCCTGCTTGGGCGTTCGGACGACATGCTGATCATACGGGGCGTAAACGTGTTCCCGTCGCAGATCGAGTCCGTGCTGCTGAAGATGGGCGAGGTGCAGCCGCATTACCAGATCGTCGTNNATACAAGGAGATCGCGCCGTATTACCTGATTATCGTGACGCGCGAGCACAGCACCGATGTGCTGGAGATACAGGTAGAACTTTCCGAACAACTGTTTTCGGACGAGATACGCGGGATGGAGGAATTGCAGGCGAAAATCCAGGGCGAGCTGCAAGCCGTGCTGAATATTTCCGCCAGGCTTACTTTTGTGGAACCCAAATCACTGCCGCGCAGCGAAGGCAAAGCGCAGCATGTGATAGACAAGCGTGCGCTGTAGGAGGGGAATTATGATAAGACAGATTTCTGTGTTTGTGGAAAATAAAAGCGGCCGCCTTTTCAGCCTGACGAATACGCTCGCGGAAAAGGGGATAGACCTTTTGGCGCTCTCGCTTGCCGATACCGCCAAGTATGGCATATTGCGCATGATCGTGAGCGACCCGGACAGCGCGCTTAAAATCATACAGGACGCGAGCTTTACGGCGAGCGAAACGCCCGTTTTGGGTGTGGAGGTGGCAGACGAACCGGGCGGGCTCGCGAAAGTGCTCCACATGTTTAAGGAGCATGGTATCTCCGTGGAATACCTGTATTCGTTTGTGCGGACAGCCGGGGAAAACGCCATGATCATTTTCCGCGTGGAGGATGTGGAAAAAGCGGGCGGGCTGCTTTCCGAAGCCGGGTTTAAGCTGATTACGGAAGAAATGATCTAGTATGGGGAATTTGCTGCGAAAGACATATGCCAAAATCGATACGGGCGCGATAGAGAATAATGTGCGCGCAATAAGAGCGCATATCGGAGAACGTAGCGAAGTGATGGCTGTGGTAAAGGCGGACGCCTACGGCCACGGCGCGGTGAAAGTGGCGCGGGCCGCGCTTTCGG
>DOMW01000033.1:0-327 GCA_003510345.1 Clostridiales bacterium
GGCCGCCGCGCGTGCAAAGCGCGCGCCGGGTTGATAAAAACCGCTGTAGACGCGGGTGGTATCCATGCCGACAAAACCTACGAAAAACTGCACCGCGCGGCCGCGCGCGCGCAAATCGCGACAGGCGCACCGCTGATGTGCCATATAGAGCAGGGTGCGGACGCGGCGGAAGTCGTGGATTTTTACTTACAGGAAGGCGTGCCGCCGCATAAATTGTGGATCGCGCATCTGGATCGGGCAAGGTATGACGCCGTTTTCCACCGCGAGATCGCCTCGCGCGGGGTATATCTGGAATATGACACCATCGCGCGGTTCAAATACCACAGT
>DOMW01000033.1:341-475 GCA_003510345.1 Clostridiales bacterium
TACGGCAGCCAACTGCTGTTGGGGCTGGATACCACGCGCGCGCGGCTTCGCGCCTACGGTGCGGAAACGGGGCTGGACTATATCCTTTCCACCTTCCTCCCCTTTCTGAAAGAACGGGGGCTGAGCGAATTGCA
>DOMW01000033.1:678-3860 GCA_003510345.1 Clostridiales bacterium
AAAGGCATCGACATCGGCATCCATGCCGACCCGCAGGAATATGTGGACGTGGTGAAATTTATCAAGGAGGACCCGCTTTCGCTGGGCGCGCTTGTGACCACCCACAAGATAGACCTCTACAACGCCGCGCACCAGTATTTCGAATACCTCGACCCCTACGCGCAAATGTTCCACGAGCTTTCCTCTATCTCCAAGCGGGGCGATAAACTGTGCGGCCACGCGAAAGACCCCATTTCGAGCGGGCTTGCCATGGAGAACTTTGTGCCCGCGAACTACTGGAAAAACAATCCCGATGCGGGCGTGCTGATCATGGGTGCGGGCGGCAGCGCCATCTCCATGTGTTCTTACCTGATGCGCGAGGATTTCAAGGGCAATTACCCGGCTAAGATCGTCATCGCCAACCGTTCCGCGCCCCGCTTAAAGGAAATCGAGGAAATCAACGCCAAGCTCGACCCATTCGGTATCGAGTTCTCGTATTACCTCACGCCGGAAGCGGGCCAGAACGACGTAATAACGGAAAAAATGCCCGCCGGTTCGTTGATTGTAAACGCGACCGGACTCGGCAAAGACCGCCCGGGCAGTCCGCTTACCGACGCTTGTAAATTCCCCGAAAAAGCACTGGTATGGGAAATCAACTACCGGGGCGATCTGCGGTTTATGCACCAGGCGGAAGAACAGCAGAGCGAGCGCGGCCTTGTGATCGAGGACGGTTGGATCTACTTCATTCATGGCTGGACACAGGTTATATCTGAAGTGTTCGATATACCGATCGAAGGCAAACTACTGGACAAGCTGGATAAAATTGCGGCAAACTTCAACACCGCAGGGTAACACATCGGTAAAAAAGAAAGGAAACAGAAAATATGAGCAGTGGAAACAAAAACGGAAGCCCGGAATTCAACTGGATGCAGGGGTTTACCATTGATTTTGACCTGAAAACGGGTATATCCGCCAAAAAAGAAACGACCAAGCGGTATCTGCGCGATATGAAAGGCATGTTCGCGGATGACGCGGCGTTTGAAGCCGCCGCCTCGGCCGGCAACCCGCTCATCTATGAATTTCACGAGATAGGCGCGCCCGGGAAGGAAAGCGACCTCGCTTTCGGCATTTCCATCACCTACCCCGGCAAGGTGGGCGATGAATACTACATGACCAAAGGGCATTTCCACACCATACTGGAAACGGCGGAGGTCTATTACACGCTGGAGGGCGAAGGCTTTATGCTGCTGGAAAACCCGGAGGGCGATTGGTCGGCCCAACCCCTCAAGGCCGGTGAAATGGTATATGTGCCCGCCCGTTACGCGCACCGCTCTGTCAACACGGGCAGCGGGCCGCTGCGCACCTTCTTCGTCTTTCGCGGGGACGCGGGCCATGATTACGGCACGATCGAAACAAAGGGTTACCGCCAGTTGATCGTGGAAAAAGACGGCGCGCCCGTGTGCGTGCCCAACCCGAAATGGAAATGAGGTATCCGAAGTGAAAATACTGATTACGCCGACCTCGTTTTTAAAGCCGGTAAACGCCGAAGCAAAAGCAAAAATTGAAGCGTTTGCGGACGAGGTCGTGTACAACGAAACGGGCAAACCGCTTAACCCGGAACAGATCATCGAACTGCTAAAAGGTGTGGACGGCTATATCGCGGGGGTCGATTACATCACGGCGGAAGCGATTGCGCGCGCGCCGGAAAGCCTAAAGGTAATTTCCCGTTACGGCGCGGGTACTGACAGGGTAGATATTCCCGCCTGCACGGCAAAGGGCATAAAAGTAGCCAACACGCCGGGCACAAATTCCATTGCGGTGGCCGAGCTTGCGTTCGCGCTTATGCTGAACGCGGCGCGCAATATCCCCGCGCTGCATGAAGCGGTGCGAAACGGCGAATGGCCGCGATTCGAGGGTGTCGAGCTTTTTGGAAAATCCCTCGGTATTGTGGGCATGGGGGCGATCGGCAAGAACCTCGCCACCCGCGCCATCGCGTTCGGCATGGATGTTTCCGCATACGACCCTTATTTTGACGAGGCGTTCGCCTCCCTGCACGGCATCACGAAAAAACCGCTGGACGACTTGCTTGCAAGCAGCGATTTCATATCCCTGCATGTGCCGCTTTCGGACGAGACGCGGTATATGGTCAACGCGGGCCGCATCGCCAGCATGAAAAAGGGCGCGGTTATCATCAACACGGCGCGCGGCGGGCTGATTGATGAACAGGCGGCGGCAAGCGCTGTGCAAAGCGGGCAGTTGGGCGGCCTCGGGCTGGACGCTTTTGAGCAGGAGCCGCCTACGGATTCCCCGTTAAAAGGGCTGCCGCGGGTGATTTTTACACCGCACGCGGGCGCGCATACGGCGGAAGCCGTGAGGGGCATGGGACAAATGGCGGTGGATAACTGCATCGCGGTGCTGCGCGGGCAGGATTGCCCCTATGTATTGAATGGATAAATGAAAAGAGGTATGACTACCATGAAAAAACAGGAAGTATTACGGCGTTTGAAGGATTGCGGCGTGATTGCCGTCGTGCGCGGCGATAATCAGGATATGGCAATGAAGATCATAGAAAGCTGCATCGAGGCGGGTATTGTGGGCATTGAGATTACGTTCACCGTGCCCGGCGCGCTGGATTTGATTAAAAAAGTAGCTTCGGCTTACAAGCCGGAGGAAGTGCTGGTGGGCGCGGGTACTGTGCTGGATGCGGAAACAGCCCGCGCGGCTATACTCGCCGGGGCGAACTACGTGGTCAGCCCGTGCCTGGATGTGGAAACGGTGAAGCTGTGCAAGCGCTATCAGGTTGCCTGTATGCCGGGCGCAATGACCATCCGCGAGGTGGTAGACTGCCTGGAGGCGGGCGCGGATATTGTGAAGATATTCCCCGGGAACCTGTTCGGCCCAGCCATCATCAAGTCGTTCAAAGGGCCGCTGCCACAGGCGGAAATGATGCCTACCGGCGGTGTGAACGCGCAAAATGCCGGTGAATGGATCAAGGCCGGCGCGGTTGCCGTGGGCGCGGGAAGCGACCTCACAGCGGGCGCGAAAACGGGCGACTACGCCAGCATTGTGAAGGTCGGCAAGGAACTGATTGCCGCTGTGCGGGAAGCGCGGGGCCAATAATACGTGTAAAAAAATCTGGACGTGGACATATTGGTTCGCCGGGCGGTACAGCCTTCTTACGTTGATGGGTTCATCCTTTCCCG
>DOMW01000148.1:0-492 GCA_003510345.1 Clostridiales bacterium
TTTCACGTTTTACAGGAATGCTACAATTACATCTATTACATCTATTGCAAAGCAATTTTTAATATATCTTCGCGCTCATATGTTTCATCCGGCGTAATAATGCCTTTCAGCCTGCCGTTAAACATAACCATCATACGGTCGGCGACCGTCAGCAGTTCCTCTATCTCCGAGGAAATTACGATCACGGTAGTGCCGCTGTCCGTCATCTCCCGGATCAGGCTGTATATTTCGCCTTTTGCGCGCACGTCAATGCCGCGCGTCGGCTCGTCCAAAATCAGCAGCTTCACATTCTTTTTCATCCATCGCGCCAGTATGGCTTTCTGCTGGTTGCCGCCCGAAAGNNACCGCGTTTGAGGGCGTCTTTATGCGCAGTTTTTTGATGTAGCCGTCCGATTCTTTTTTGACGCGCGTAAAATCGATAATACCTTTCGACTTCATTGTACCATAAGAGGGCAGCATAATATTTTCATACACCGGCATGACCGGAAACAG
>DOMW01000148.1:610-1205 GCA_003510345.1 Clostridiales bacterium
ACCCCACCAGGCCCGCCACGCCAAAAATCTCGCCGCGGCGCACCGAAAAACTGACGTCTTCAAACTCCTTGCGCCGGCTGAACCCCTCCACTTCAAAGAAAATATCCTGCGAATACTCCCTGTGCACTTTTTGGGATTTCTCCACGGTTTCATTCGCCATGTGGAAGATCATTTCATCCACCGTCATATCTTTTGTCAGCCCCACCTTCACCATCTTGCCATCGCGCATGATGCTCACCCGGTCGGACAGTTCTTCCACCTCGTCCAGATGGTGCGTAATGACCACGATCGATTTACCCTGCGCCTTCAGCTTCCGGATAACGTCAAACAGGTGTGTCGCTTCGTTGATCGTGAGGGACGCTGTCGGTTCGTCGAAAATAATGATGTTTGAGCCCACCGCCAGCGTGCGCGCAATGGAAACAAGCTGCTGGTACGCCGCGCTGATATTGCTCACCGTTTCACGCGGGTCTATCTCCACGTTCAGCTCGCCGAGGACGACTTTCGCCTTGTGCATCGTCCTGTTCCAGTCTATCACGCCTTTTTTCTTTTGGTGGTTCCCCAGGAATATATTCTCCGCGATCGAAATGTCCTTCAC
>DOMW01000148.1:1285-2685 GCA_003510345.1 Clostridiales bacterium
TTCATCAAGGTGGATTTTCCCGCGCCATTCTCGCCGATCAGCGCCATTACCTCCCCCGGCTTTATGGCAAAATCCACGTTATCCAGCGCCAGCGTGCCCGGGAATTCTTTTTTGATCCCTTTCATTTCCAGTATGTACTCTGCCATGATTTTCCTCCGTACTGCCATCATTTCAAAAATAACCGGCAAAACATTCACCGCCCATAAATGCTGTGCCGAGTATTCTGGTTTTAGGTAAGTGCTGCTCAAATCGTGGCCACCTTTGCGGCCTATTTAATCAGCGGTTACCTGGAGAATAAAGGGGCGACGACGCGCCGCCCCCCTTTTCTCCGTTCCGCGCTTACGCGTCCGGGTACAGCAAGTCGATCATTTCCTGTGCGCCATCCTGATAAATAAAAGTTGTCTGCTCTTCCGTCTGCTCCGGGTATGTCTCCGGGCCGGGCATAACGCCGTCGGCTATTTTCACAGCGACCTGGATCGTATCGAAGCCCATTTTAAAGCAGTCCTGCACGCCCAGCACGGTGATCACGCCATCCCGCAGGTATTCCAGCGCCCGCAGGTCGTGATCCATGCCCACCAGCACAATCTGGCCGGCTTTGTTCGCGTCGCTTACAGCCTGCGCCGCGCCAATGGGGTTACCCATGTTGTTGCAAAATATCCCTTTCAGGTCGGGGTATTTTTGCAGGAAGCCTTCCGCGTAGGTGAGCGCCTGCTCCACCTGGTCGTTGTCATACTGTATTTCCACAACCTCGATGTCGGGATATTTCGCCATCGTGTCCTTAAAGCCTTCGATCCTCTGCTCATGAACCGGCGCGCCAATCGTCCCGCCGAGCCCAGCAACTTGGCCCTCATAACCAATCTGCTCGGCCAGCTCTTCCGCCAGCGCGCAACCGTCCTCATAGTTATGCGTGTTGCCCACATACGCGATCCGCTCGCAGCCGTCTTCCTTCGTCGCGTCCGAACTGGAGAATGTCATCACCTTCACGCCCTGCTCCACCAGATTGTTGATGGTAGGCGTAACCACCTCGATGTCGGCGACATCTACGCCCAGTACATCAAAGTTCCTGCCTGCGGCTTCTTCCAGGCGGTTTACCTGGTCGATCGCGTCGGGCGTTACCGGGGCCGTATACTCATAGTTGATCGTAATACCCTGCGCGGCATACTGCGCCTGTGCTTCGGCAAGGCCCAGCCCTACCGCATCCCACCACGGGTGCACCAGCTTATACGTAAAGAAAAAATTATACGTATCCTTCGCGGGCGTGTAGTCGTCCAACGAAAGGTCGCTCCCCGAACTCACTACAATGTCATTGGCCGGGGCTTCGCTTGCCGGTGCGGCCTCTTCCGAGGGCGTCTCCGCCGGGGCAGCCGACGGTTCTTCCGGCGCCGGTGCGGCTTCCTGTG